>CAYZHU010000051.1:0-10222 GCA_964477585.1 uncultured bacterium | reverse complement strand
AATGCGGGCGACTCGTATCTGTCCGCCAGAGTAGCGCATGTGGTCGAAAAAGAGAGTTTCGGCGCACCGTTTTCCTTCATCATAGCAAGAGCGGGAACCAACTGGATTCACATTGCCCCAATAATCTTCCTTTTGCGGATGGACATGGGGATCGCCATAAACTTCGCTTGTGGAAGCTTGAAAAATCTTACATTTCAATCGTCTTGCTAAATCGAGCAGGTTGAGAGCTCCGAGAACGCTGGTCTTCGTTGTCTGGATGGGATCGGCTTGGTAATGAAGGGGCGATGCAGGGCAGGCAAAATTATAGATTTCATCCACTTCTACCGAAATCGGATAGCAAACATCGTGGCGGACGACCTCAAATGAGGGGTTATCGAGAAGATGGAGAATATTTTTCTTATCCCCGGTGTAAAAATTATCTAAGCAGAGAACTTCGTGCCCATCTCTTAGAAGTTTATCGCAAAGATGGGAGCCCAAAAAGCCAGCTCCGCCTGTTACCAAAATTCTCTTTCTTTTTGAATCTTTCATGTTTGCGTTGCGATGAAGGTTAATCGGTATTGTCCATTAATGTAAGCCCAATTGACAAAGGGTGTCAACTGTTCAGTTAGCTCAGAAGTAACTGTCACGACCGCTTGGTCCGAATAGCGGAGAGCGGTTGTCGATTCTGTAGCCTCTAATGGAGAACGCAAGAGGAGAAAAACCAGATCATAATTTTTCTTCAGGACTTCTAGGAGCTGCTGAAAATGTTTGGACTGGAGAATCTCTACTCCGCAAGAACTGTAGCCGCCTGCGGTCATAAAATCATACCCTGAAGCCTTTCGAATAGGCAACTGAGTGAGCTCCCCTTTCCAAATTTGGATAAGCCCTGGGAGATCCTCCTCTCTAAATTTCGATCCAAAATCGCAACGGACGACGATCGATTTATAAGAAATGCGGGAGAGATTTTCGGCTAAAGCATAAGAATAATCGGGGCCTTTCCCTTCGATGAGACTGATCACTTTCCCTTTTTTCTCTTCGATAAAGAGGCCGATTTTCCGGATGAGCTCTAAATCGGGCCCTGTGAAGAGTTCTACTTGAGGTCCATCGCAAAAAGCAGAGATCTCGCCTAAGAAGGGGAACTGCATCGCCCGTAATTTATCAGGAGAAGTGGGGAACCCTTTGAGGATTGCTCGAAGCACTGCGGATAAAAACGTCATAATAGAAAATCCCAATGCGCCGAGAAATGCCATCCTGAAGAGTCCGGGCCGGTTCGGGATATAGGGCAAAAAGGCTGGATCGAGCGGTTTTGATTCCACCTGATGCATTTGATGGGCGATTGTTTTCGATTCGACCGCTTGCGTGATTGCTTCGATCATGGCGATGTTGAGTTTGGTTTTCATGTCCAACCATTTCGATTGCCTCCATTTTTCAGGCAATTCGGACGCCCCTTTTCGAATCTCTCGAATCTTTTCTTCTAAAATCTGCCTCTCTTGGCTTAGCGCACCCTGCCGTTCTTTGATTGAGTCGGTGATTTGCTCATGCAATACCGAAATTTGCCTATTGATGCAGTCGAGGCTCACCTGTTGCAATCCAACGATCTTCTCCCGGATCAATTCTTGGTTGAGCCTTTCAACAGCATGCAATTGCTCCAAATGCTCAGAGAGGATTTTCTTTTGTAAATCGAGATCTTCCTGCCATCTTTCCCCTTCTCTCTCACTGTAATACTTCTCATTCTTCAATTTGAGGGCGGCTTGATTTGCCTGTTCTATCAAAACCAAACTTAAAGGGTCTTTCAAAACAGAGCTCAAAGATCCCGGCTCAAAATCACTCTCCTTCATCTCTTTTTTCAACTGTATTAAATGGCGCATTTGCGATTCGGAATGATCCAGGTTATTGTTATAATTCACAAAGAGATTGCGTGCTGTCTGTAGATCGATCCCCTCAAGTTCAGCAGGGGCGTCGCTTGTGAATAGGAAGCGCTCTTGCAGCATCTTTTCCCGGACCGATAAGAGACGGGCGTAATTTTCCAAATACTCAGCTAAGTCCTCTCTCTCCTCAGGTTCTTGCGATCTTTGGACCCTCTCAGCCCAGAGAGCTAAAGTCCTGTTGACATCGAAAGAGGAGATGGGGATATCCTCATCCTGATCTACTGTTTCCAAAAGTTTCAAGATTGTATCGCGTCGATTCCGAACCTCTTTTAATTCTCCCCTTCTCGCCTCCAGCCGATTTTCCCCTTCTGCAAAGGATTGCTGATGCTGCAGGGAAAGCTCGAGAAGATCCCTTTGCTGTTTCAAGTCTAGAATCGTGGCGAATAGCGAGTTCAACTTACGCGAAAACGGCCCCTCTTCTGTGACGATCTCTTTTCCTTCTCTATATTGAGCCAGCCTCTTCAGTTCCATATCGATTGATAATAGTTTATCAACCATTTTTTCCTGAGCAACAAGAGAGCTATTGTTCCCATTGCTATCAAGCCCAAAAAATCCATGATTTTCAATATTTCGGCTTAAAAAGGCGACGTGCTCATCGAAAACAGATCCCATTTTTTCGTAGAGATGTTCCTGCTTTTTTTCAAGATAGGCAACCTGTTCCTGGGCCATTTGATTGTAATCTTCTTTCAGATAGACCCGGTATTGCGCCATGAGTTCATTGACGATTTGAGCGCCGAGGTGGCGATCGCGATGGAAGAAGATAAGATCGTAAATCGATTTGTTCATTTTTTGACTGGCGATCTTCAAATTGTCCCGAATTGCTTTGGCAGTTGGGATCCAAGGGTCGATTTGCAATTGGTATTTCGTATGGAGTTTTAAATCTTTTGGAACTTTTACAATTGTGAATTTGGCATCTTTATTCTGAAATGGGACTCCCAACGTCCCTTCCATTTCGTCCACCTTGAAATGTTCCCGATCGTGAAAACAAATTGTGTAGGCAAGGGGAATTTCACCCTCATAAAAGAGATCTTGAAACGCAAAGGAGTCTACATCCGCTAGAGGCTTCTTCCTCTCCGCTTTCCAATTTTCCCGCAATCTTTTGAAAACTTTTGCAATCAGCCATCTCTTTTTTGGCACAGAAGCTTGCAGCCCCATCTTTTCAACCAAAGGGCGCAATACCTGAAATGACTTCATCAAAATAATCGCCTGAGGCTGAGATCCTCCTCCCCCAACTCCGCCCAATAATTCCTTAAGAGCGCTATCTCCGCCCGTTTGTTCTATCCCTTCTTTAAAAGTCGCTTCAATTTTATACTTCGGGGCGGATAAAGCCGTGAATCCAAAAGCGAGAATTCCCCCCAAAAGAGCCGATAGGATTAATTTTTTCCGAATTCGAATGTAAAGCCGCTTTACATCGTTGATTGTGAAAATCCGAAGTTCAGGATCTAAGATAGGAGATTTTTCCATCACGGAATGATCAAGCCCCAACTGCTCGATTGTTTGATCATCACATCTACACCGCCGAAGCTTGGCAATATTTGGGAAATGAACCGATTCCACTCGGTAATTGGCTTCGCAGCTACGTAGATAATATCCCCTGGCATGCAGAGAAGACTTTCATTCGGGAGATGGATCACATGTTCCCAATTCAAAGTATAGATTTTGGGCTTTGCTATGCTTCCGCGGATCACTTGTATATACGATTTATCCCCTGTGTAGGGAATTCCACCCGCCTCAGCAAGGGCATGTCTCAAAGAGACGTAGCCGTGGGGTAAATTGATCAACCTTTCACGCCCCACTTCTCCCATCACCATGAGAGATGCTGACGAAGGCTCTGCGATATAGATTTTATCATCGCCGCGCATCACAATATTTTGACTCATGTCCCCTTCCAACATGAGCTTGCTCAAATCGACAGGCAAAAGGCTCCCGTCCCGGATCACATAGCTTCTAAAGAGATTCGCACTAGGAGGGACGCTGGCCTTCGACAACACTTCAAAAAGGCGGATCCTCCCATCGACTGGGATGTTCGACGTCCCTACCATCCCGGCGAGTTCTACCTTCCGGGAGATCCTAAACTTATAGGCTAAAAATACTTCTGTATCCCGAATCTGCTCTTGGTAATGTTCTTGGATCTTCACTCGGGCCTCTTCGAGAGTAAGCCCCGCTATCTCAATCGGAGGAAGATCGGGGAGCACCACGCGCCCGTTCACTACCCGATAACCTACAGAATCGCCGATCGATTTGACCGCATTGACGAGGTCCTCCCTTTTCGGATGGTAAAGAGAGATCTGCAGCACATCGTCTTCATGGATCTGATCTTGGTATTCACAGAGATACTCCTCATCTAATTCTTCGCAAGGACACCCCACAAGTTCCAAGATCGCGTATTTACCTTCTCGAATTTTGTAGGAATCAAGAACAAACTCATCTGCTCCAAATAAATCTTTACCCATGTAGGGTCCGTTACAACTTACTAGACTTACTATACATGCGCTCAAAACAATCCATTTAATCATATCTGAAAAAAACCTATGCAAAATATCAACCCCGGACGTTAAGATAGAAACCAAGACTCCCTGTATAGCACAAGGTTTTTAATGGAAACAAGCATTTATTAACCAGACAGGTAACAGGTGGCAACGGGTAACAGCTCGGGTTAATTAAATGAAAAGGATCTTAGTCACCGGTATAGCTGGTTTCATTGGATTCCATCTATCAAACGCCCTCCATAAACGGGGCGATTTTGTCATCGGTCTTGACAATTTCAATTCCTACTACGATCCGCTGCTCAAAAAGGAGAGAGCTGAAATCCTCCAGAAAGATGGGATCGAGATCATTTCAGCCGATATCCAAGACAGAGAGCTGATCAAACTTCTCATCCTTCGCCACGGGATCACTCATCTAGTCCATCTCGCAGCCCAGGCAGGGGTGCGCCATTCTATCCAAGCTCCGGATGATTATATCGCCTCTAATCTCCAAGGATTTCTCTCGATCCTCGAAGCGTGCCGCCTCTTCCCAAATCTGAAAATCACCTACGCTTCCTCTTCATCTGTATATGGCCTCAATAAAAAAATTCCTTTTAGCATTGAAGATAAGACCGATCAGCCCGCCAATCTTTATGGAGCTACGAAAAAAGCGAATGAACTCATGGCCCATGCCTATCACAATCTCTTCGGGCTTTCCTTAACCGCTCTCCGTTTCTTCACCGTCTATGGCCCCTGGGGTCGGCCTGACATGGCCTATTACCGATTTTCCCGACAAATCTGCGAAGGGCAGCCAATCCAAGTTTTCAACAATGGCCTTATGCGGCGCGATTTTACCTATATTGACGATATCATTGCGGGAACTATGGCTGCGATTGATCTTGGAGCTTCCTATGAAATTTTCAATTTAGGGAATAATCGTCCCGAGGAACTGCTCACTCTCATCCAGCTATTAGAAGAGGGGCTGGGAAGACGGGCGATCAAGGAGATGCTTCCGATGCAGCCGGGAGAAGTGATCGAAACTTACGCTGACATTGAAAAAAGCCAGCGGCTCCTCGATTTCCGCCCATCGACTCCTTTAGAAGAGGGGATCCCCCGTTTTCTCGACTGGTTCAAGCATTACTATGCCCAATCCATGCCTGTGTGGCCTTTGGCAGGAAACGGATCAAATCGGTAGCGATCAATCCATAAGAGCCCATCTCTTTTGCTGCTTCCTCTCCCGCAAGACCGTGGAGAATCGCCCCCAAAACAGCAGCGTCAAAGCAAAACATCCCTTGAGCTAGAAGAGCTGCCACGATCCCTGTCAACACATCTCCGGTCCCTGCGCTAGCCATCCCTGGATCCCCTTGCGTTACAACTATCGGCGTCTTTCCTGGAGCGAACACAAAAGTCGGCCCCCCTTTCAAGATCAAAACCACCTGATTCCTCTCGCAGAATTTCATCAATTTCGCTAAGAACTCCTCTTCCTCGCGGGTCTCCTTCAAGCCCAAAAGCCTCAGCGCTTCTCCTCGATGAGGAGTCAAGACCGACATCTCTGGAAATGGGATATTCGGCTGCAGCGCATCGGCATCAACGACACACGGTTTCTTGATCTTTTTCAATTCCTTCTTGAGCCATTTTTGTACCTCTTTGCCTTTTCCTAGGCCAGGTCCAACAAAAGCCGCCCCGGCCTTCTTCAGCGCCTCGCCCCACTCCTTTCCATCCCACTTTTGGCAGATCAATTCTAAAGGAGCCTGTCCAATCTCCTCAGGAGAGAAAACTTTGACGATCCCCGCTCCTGCTCTGAGAGCTGCAAGAGCCGCCATTTTAGGAGCGCCTGGCAAACTTTTTGAACCTCCAAATCCCACTACAAGTCCCGCTTGGTATTTGTTCCTGGTTCTCACGATTTTGGGCAATTCCAGCTTCTTCCAATCAGGCAAGTAGGCCATTTCTTTCGCCTCATCGATCGCATCTTGAGGCAATCCAAAATCCTCGACTCGCAAATGTCCTACGCAATTCCATCCTTGTCTTAAAAAAAATCCCATCTTTGGAAGTCCCAACGCCACCGTCATCGCAGCATGAATTGCGCAATTTCCAACCTCTCCGCTTGTCCCATTCAAACCGGAGGGGATATCGATCGCAAGAATTGGAATTTTCGACTGGTTGGCTTTGTGGATCGCCGCCGCCATCGGCATCTCCACCTTTCCTTTAAAACCGGTTCCAAGATATCCATCTAAAATCAGCGATACCGTCCCGATCTCCTCCTCGAGCCTCCCGCCCTTTTTCCTGAATTTCTCCCCGAATTTCCGGTTCAAAGGGCTGCACTCCTCTTCTCGATAAAGATGCAGCGCCTTGACTCGATATCCCTCTTCTAATAGAAATGTCCCAGCCGCGTAGGCGTCTCCCCCGTTGTTCCCTTTCCCCACTAACAAAGCCGCAACTTTCGGGAGCCGCCTGGTCTCCACAAATTCCATGGCTGCAGCTGCGATCTTGCGCCCCGCCTCTTCCATGAATTTTTCTTCGCTGCAGCCACGGTCGATCGCCCGTTTTTCAATCCGAGCCATCTCCTGAGCACTCACTATCTTCAACCCTTGCATACTACTACTCTTGAATTTTAAACGGACATTTCTTATCCTGTCTGTCCATGAAAAATTTAGCAATCCTTTTTCTCCTACTATGCACCCAATTTTTCGGCGAGGCAAAACTTGTCGTTCTTCGGCATGGGCAAGGGGAGCATAACATCCAACACGTTCTCAGCTCTTTGACAAAAGAGGAAGGGGGGGTCGATCACTCCCTGACCGAAAACGGAAAAGCACAAGTAGCTCAAACAGCGCAAATGCTGCTCGATGCTGGGATTAACAAGAAAACGGTCGGACTCGTTCTCGTTTCCCCTCTTCGCAGGACCCGTCAAACAGCCCAGATTTTGGTCGATTCCGGCGTCTGTTTAGAGAAACATATCCGGATCGATCCGAGAATCAGAGAACAGATCCAAACAAACTGGGAAGGGATGTTTGTAGGAGAAATCCCGAATGTAACGCCTAGTTTGAAAGATTGGAGTGAAGAAGCCAAAAAAGCGGCAGAGCACGGCGCTGAATCGCTAGAAGCGATTCAGGACCGCCTTCATTCGATCCTCCAAGAAATTTCTAAGAGAGATGAGCAGGACGGCCATGTCATTTTAGTCATGCATGGCTACACGGGGATGGTTCTGCTTGAAATATGCGGCGAGCCCCTTTCTAAAAAGCTCGAGACCGCCGAAGCCAAAATCGTTTCACTTCCTAGATATAGCCAGTAGAAACTGTTTGCCGTACCGTTTCCATTTGACGGGCCCGACACCATCGATTTGTAAGAACTCTTCTTCGTTCTTAGGCTGCAACCGGCACATTTCCCGAAGGGTACGATCGTGGAACACGGTAAAAGCAGGCACTCCTCCATTTTCGGCTAATTTCCGCCTGAGTTCTTTGAGTTTCTGATAGAGAGGTTCTTCTCCATCGCCTTTCTTTTTGGACAACTCGCCGCTTCCCTTTGGGATCAAAATCTTTTCCTGTTTCAGCGCCTCTTTCGTCCTTTCGGTCCACTGAATCACAGAATATTCTCCTACCCTCTTCAATAATCCCGACTCGATCAGAGCCTCGATGTAAGAACGGACCTCCCTTTCTTTCATATCGCTCATCAGACCAAAAGTGGAGAGCCTCTCATGCCCTCTACGCATCACATTCATGGTTTTCTCCCCGCGAAGAACATCCATGAGATGCTGCACACCATAACGCTGTTCGAGACGGTAGACACAGGACAAGATTTTTTTCGCTGGAAGCGTCGCATCGATCTTGGCAGCCGTTCCTAAACAGATATCGCAATTACTACAAGAAACAGACGGGGTTGTTTCTCCAAAATAGCGCAAAAGTTCTCTTCTTCTACAACCACTTGAGCGGCAAAGGCGGACCATCTCCTCGGTTTTTTTCTTTGATTGTTCCTTCGCAACAGGATCTTCTAACTTCTCGAGAAACAGTTTGTAGATTCTCATTTCTTCGGCTGAATGGAGCATCAGACATTCTGCAGGAAGAGCATCTCTTCCAGCCCGACCTACTTCTTGATAGTATTGTTCGATGGAACGGGGCATTCCCAAATGGACGATGAACCGGATATCGGGTTTATGGATCCCCATCCCGAAGGCCACGGTTGCCACCATCATCGTCCCTTCTTTATAGAGAAAGTCCCGCAGCCCCTTTCCTCTCTCCGAATCGGATAATCCTGCATGGTATTTTTCAACAGAAAACCCCTCCCGTTTCAAGAGATCGAATGTCTCTTCGACACCATTTCTAGTCGGCACATAGACAATCCCAGACTCTCCTTGATGTTTTTTCAAAAACTCGATCAATTTTCCATCTTCTTTAGGTTCTATCCGGAAAGTTAAATTGGGCCGATCGAAACTGCTTCTAACTACGAAGGGATTTTCCATCGCGAGCTGTTTGATGATATCTTTTTCAACGCTTACCGTAGCGGTAGCGGTCAGCGCCATCACCGGGATCTTTGGGAAACGTTTTTTCAATACAGAGAGCTGCCTGTATTCGGGGCGGAACTCATGTCCCCATTGTGAGATGCAATGGGCCTCATCAATGGCAAACATAGAAATCTCGACACTCTTAAGCCGTTCTAAAAACTCTTGCGTTGCCAATCTTTCGGGTGCGACATAGACCATTTTAAATCGGGAGATCGATTCCATTGTTTCCTGGATTTCCCAGACGGGGAGGCTGCTGTTGATAAAGGCAACAGGCAGACCATTTTTTGCTAAGCTTACAACTTGATCTTGCATCAATGAAATGAGAGGCGAGACGATGATGGCAGTCCCATTTTTCATCATAGCGGGCAGTTGGTAGCAGATCGATTTGCCAGCTCCAGTCGGCAAGATGGCGACGACATCTTTTCCTCCCATGCATGCCGCAATGATCTCTTCTTGATACGCGCGAAACGAGTTGTAACCAAAAAAGTTCTTAAGAGAATCGATCCAAGACTCTACCATGATAGAAAAAAGAATATCCTCCCCTTGCGCAGAAGTCAAATCCCTGCTTTTCCAAAAAAAGCAAGTTGCTGTATCCTATAACGTTTTCAGGAGCAACCCATGGCTACCGCAGTTCGACGACCTGCCTTTAGCGACACTTCTCCAAAACAGATTCCAACAGAACCCTTTGTTGCTTCTCCATTAACTCTCAGAGTAATTGAAGTTTTGAATGCCGCAATTCTAGAAAATAAATCATTCCTTGAAGTAGATCATGTCAATTTTGGAGATACCATCACTGCCATAAATCTAGGGGAGATCTTGACCCGATTACAAACAGCGAATTATATTACTTTTTTCCGCTATCCGTACGGTCACTATCAAGTCCTATTAAATAAAATGCCCAGATAAGCCCAATCGCCTTACAAAAACTTCCGCATGACCACGACACCGCTGTTATCGCGACGGCTGATGTCGCCGTTGCTGCTGACGCCCAAGCCACCAGGTGCATAGCCCCCAACAAATAAGCGCAAATTTAGCGTCGTTTGTAAGACTCGGGGTCCTCAACTTTGCATCATCGTTGGGGTGGAAACGTTCACGTTAATTTGGTAGCCGCCCGAACTTCTTCCTGCAATGCGATTGGGACCCAACGAAGTTGGGAAACGCATTGCAGCCGACGGCTATTTATGGCGCAGAGCAATCGCGCCGTCAAAAAGGCGGAGCAAACCTGTAGGTTGCGTAGCCTTAGGCGCGATAGGATGTGTCTCTTACATCGCCACGCAGTAGGCGATCGCTATTCACACATCCGGTGATCAAAGCCAGAAATAGCCCGGGGCTGCGGGGGGCGTTAGCCGCCCGAC
>CAYZHU010000050.1:0-10316 GCA_964477585.1 uncultured bacterium | reverse complement strand
GTCGCCGATGGTACTATACGCAAGAGTATGGGAGAGTAGGTAGCTGCCAGATTTTCATCACGCCCTAGATCGCAAGATCTAGGGCTTTTTTATTTTATAGCATTTGCAAAAAGATACGGATGAGTCCATCCAGAGAATCTTCTGGTGGATATAACTTTTTTACCTGTTGTTTTGTCCAGCCGTCCATGAGCGGTATGAGTTGATAGATGTGCCCCAAGTACGGTTTCAAAAGGGCCACCATTTTGGGATCTTCGTAGGTAACGACTCGTCTTAAAATATCTAAAAACTGCTCGTCTGAAAGCAACGGAAGAAAATGTTGAAGTCTAGATGCATTTTGATGATCTAGATTTACGATCAAGTGATAGAGCGCCTCTCCTGCATTTTCAACAGTGATCAGATGGGAATGGCGTGAATCGAGGGCAGCTCTCACTTTTTGTGAATAGCCTACAAATGCTGCTGCTTGAAGTAAATCGTTATAGGCTTGTTTAGGGAGATTCGGAGAATTGAGGAGGATGGACCACTGTGCATGAGCCGCAACGATATTTCCTTGATGCGACATGAAGACTCTTTTGACTTCTGCTGCAAAGGTGTTGAGTTCTTCAATGGATCCATTGTCGACACTATTTTGGAAATAGGAAAATACTCTTCTTACTTCAGGGCGAAGTGCGTCAAGGAATATACTGCTGTATCGTAAATTAGGAATAGATCGATCTAGGTTTTCAATGATAGTCCATGCAACGATATTTTTAAGACTGGGGATCTTTTTACTTGGAATTTCCCCTTCAAGGATGATTTCTTTCATCCGTGGAGAAATAACTTTCAGATGATCAAATTCCGCTTCGGTCATTTGGCTGATTGCTCGAGACCATGAGATGTCTGCTTTCTCTCGAAAATATTGAAATGTAGGGCTTTGGTCAAGATGATCGAGAAACATGAACAGAGATAGTTTGAGGTTAAAGGGAATGGCGTTTCGATCTGAGGTTTGAATTGGAAATACCTTATCTCTCAAAACTTGTCGAAGGCAGTCATTTGGAGCGGCAAGCCCGCTCTCAATCCTTTGAATGAATTGAATACTTCTTTCACACATCTTCTCTGTAATTTCAGCAGGTATATCTACAGAGCTATGAAAAAAGTAATAAGTGCCAGATCTCGTATTTATGTATGGTTCAGATGTCAAATTGTTCCCTCGTAATGATAGTCTTCGATCGGATCGACACCTAGCCCTTCCCAATATTCTTTACTGTAGTTAAATGAAAGAATATCTCCTGGCTCAATATCTTTTTTTGTCTGGAATACGACGTGCCGTCCTTCATCATCATCGTAATAGAAAATTTCAACGTTGCAGTCGGTTTTGTGAGAAAAAAAGGCTGTGTGGTTACATGAATACCGGCCGCTGATTACAAAATCGCCTTCTTCTTCACCGACGATCTGAAATACATGGAGATCTGCCCTTTTTGTCTTATTCCCTGGAATCACATCTCCTGTATATTCGCCAACGATCGTCCCTTTTTTAATTGCTGTTTTAGCGACGATGATATTCTTGAAGATCGGATCTTTCGTATCGACAATATTTATGGACTTATCTGCGGGGTCGCGCCCTGCTTCTACCTCTTTCCTGTATGCATCGAATTTTGCTTTGTGAGATCCATATAACTTTTCATGCTTTGTTTCTCTCCAATGCGATGAAAATTTTTCGGAATATATTGGAGTGGCCGCATATGTTTTCCCACGTATATTTTCGATCATCTTCTGAACCGTATTCCCAGGTAGAGGAGCCCCTTTCAAGACGTATGAATTGGAACTAGGAGCGGCTTTTCTTTTCGTTGATTTCTTGGCAGGAGTTGGAGCAGGGACTACTTCTCTTTCAGCAGGGGAAGGATCAAATATCGGTCTATCGCGTTTCTTTCTTGTGCTTTTTTTAACTGTGTGTCCTGTGTCACTCGAAGAGGCGCTGGGAGTTGCTTTTACTGTGAAGCCAAACTCTTCTCCAGTTTTTGTTTCCTCAGATTTCCGATGTTTTCGCTTTTTTTCTGATGGCTCAGCAGCTTCAGCTTCAAGGCCAATGTCTGCTCCAGTTGCCGTTTCTTGAGAAGGTTTTTGCTTAATTTTTTTTGTTTTAATTGAGGAACTAGTCAAATCAATAGCCGGAAATTTCAATTTTAATTCTTCTACAAACGTCTGAAAGCTCTTAACCTTATCCTGATTTTTTTGAAGAGACGTGATCTGATCCCAAATGGATCTGATTTTCTCAATAGACTTTGAAAAATCAGCTTGTGGGTTTTTTCTGCAAAATTTTAAAATATATCTTCGGAATATTTTTTTCTGTTCTTTGACTTTCATAAGATCAGCATGATTTTTCTGTGCTCTTTCAAAACAGTCATTTCCCTTTTTTATCAAGCCATCAAGGGTTTCAATAGTATACGAAGGATTTTTTATACCGGCTTTGGAAGAATCGTATTCGAAATTTTGAAGCAGGCTGTACGGATAATCTGCTTTTAATTCTTTTAAAAAGTTTTCGAAATTAATGGACTCGGGATTAGATTTTTTATATGTGATCTGATCCCATAATTGACCGACTTTTTGAAAGGTAGTCTGAAATTTTTCTTGAGATTCTGAGTTATTTAGAGATTCTGGATTATTGTCTAAGAATTTTATAATTCTACGTTTTAAGAAGTTTTTCTGATTGTTGATTTTAACATGATCTTCGTTGATTTGAGCTTTTTTCCAGCAGTCTTCTGCCGACGATATCATTTCTTCAAGACCATTGCGAAAAACAGTTTTCTTGTGGGGATCATTGGGGTCTTCGAAATGAATAGAGAATGGAGAAGTAAGGTAATTAATCCAATTAGATAATAAAGACATATAATATCTCAGTTTTAGTAATATTATATATTATGATACTATTTATTTAAACGAAGTATTATCCCATTATTAGCTTGTTTTGTAATAGAGTCTGCCCGCTCTTTCCGTGCCTTTTAAAAAAATATATTTACAAAATTAGCCGCTTTTTTTATGTCTGGTATTAGAAACCACTAACATTGGGAGCTGCTTTCTATGATGATGTCTAAAAATTATCGTGTTATCGATATCATATCCGTTGTTCTGTTGCTGATCGGGGGCTTGAACTGGGGCTTTATCGGCTTTTTTGGATGGGACGTATTAGCGTCTATCTTCGGAGAAATGTCGGTAGTGACCCGGGCCGTCTACTGCTTAGTCGGACTTGCAGCCGTATGGCGCTTGGTTTGCTGGGCTATGTGCAAACACAAGTAATTATCCATTACTTATCCCTATTCGACCTCGTGTGCGAATAGGGATTTGGTTGAATAAAGAAATGCTTCCTTCTTTCAGACGGAGGAGCAGATAGGTAAGACCTTCCCCTTCAGGCAATATCTTATAGGTCCATCTTAAAATATCGCCATTCGAATGGTGATGACCGATACAGATTGCAGCGCCATACCAGATCGCTTTCCGGCTGCCTGTGTACAAGCCGATTAGTAATCCAGCAAGGCCTGCTACATCAGCAAAACTGATCTTTTTTTGGATCTTCTCTGCCCTGTTTTGCCACGAGACGGGGACCATCCCATATAGAGAAAAGCGAGAAAACATAGCTGGAACCATATAAACACCCTTTTGAAATGGCGAGCTATCTTATAATTCGAATTTTTTTTTGCAAATAGATTATTGAGACGGTTGCAAAACTCCACGACTTTGAAAAATCGATGATTTTGGATGCTACTTGCCCGGATCTGCTTGCAGATCCGGATGGTGGCGACGAGAATATACTTGAGAAAGTAGGCGAGTCGCCGCCAGGACAAGGAGCGCCAAAAGGGCGATTTTGCATGGCGAAGAGTTTTGTAACTGGCTCAACTATTGTTGGACGGGCTCGGTAGCGGGAGCGGCTGGGCGGATGTAGCCCTGCTTGAGCTCTGCGCTATAGATCATCCAAAGGCCAAACGAGACGATGGCTGTAGAGAAAAAGATGACCGGCGATGGGGCCTCTCCTAAGAAGATCCAGGCATTGATTGAGGCGAAAATAGGACTTAAAAGTCCCATAAAGGAGACAAAAGTTGCAGTGAATTTCTTGAGCATCAATCCGTAGAGGTTGTAGCAGAGAATATTAGAAATGAAGGTCATAATTAGGATCCCCTGTGTAAAGGGGAGAAGCCCCGATGCTGATACGGGGAATGGGTTCCACGGCTCGACTAGATAGGAATGGGCAAGTGCGATAGCCCCTCCGATGAACATGCTGATTCCATTCGCAGTCAAGGGAGAAATAGAATCTTTTACCGCTACCCTCAGGAGGATCCAACCGTAGGATGTGCAGAGGGCGGCTGCCATCATCGTCAATTCCGGCCAAGAGAGAAAAGAGATGTTTGTCAAGAGTTCCGCAGACCCTTTTTGCATGGCGAGGACAGGTATAAACCCGGCAAAGCCGATCCCCATTCCCAACCATTTTCGGCTGTTCATTTTTTCATCGAAGTGGAGATAGGAAAATAGGGCCGAAAAGAAGGGACAGAGGCTGTAGATAAAGCAGGTTTTAGCCGCCGTAAGGTGCTGCAGACTCCAAAATTCAAATGCATTTGTCAAATAAATACTAAATAAGGCGAGGAGGCATAAACCAAAAAATTGTTTGCCAGTAAGCCTGAATTCAGACGGTTTTCGCAACGCGAGATAGGCGAGGAGGAGGACCCCTGCCAAGAGCATCCGAGATGCTGTTAGAAAAAGGGGAGGGGAATATTCGAGCGCTATTTTCGCAAGCGAGAACATGCTTGACCAGGTCGCATACATGAAAATAAGGATTGCAATCGACATGTCCAAAGGATACCGGACTCGCCCACAATTTCGCAAGAAAAGTTAATTTTTTAATGGATGGATTATTTCTTCGAATTTGCTATCCTATTGCCCCATGAATGAAATGATTTTTTTCCTTCACATCCTTGCGGTAGTGGCTTTCGTCTTTGCGGCCCTTAAATTGGGAAAAACGGCGCTGATCTCGATGGTTGCCCTCCAAGCTGTTTTGGCAAATCTCTTCGTTGTAAAGCAGACGGTTCTCTTCGGTTTTTCTGTCACTTGCAGCGATGTATTTTCTGTGGGGAGCATCCTGGCATTGAATCTCCTGCAAGAACATTTTGGAAAAGATGAGGCGGCAAAAGCTGTTAAGATCTCTTTCCTCAGTTTGATTTTTTTCGCCCTCATGTCCCAAATCCATCTCTTTTATACCCCATCCCCTTCCGATCTTTCCCAAGAGGGGTTCCTCTCCATCTTTTCTTCCACGCCCCGGATCATCATCGCCTCGATCGCTGTTTTCTATTTCGTTCAAAGGGTGGATCTCGTTTTTTTCGGCTGGCTTCTCAAGAGGGAAATCCCTCTTCGATTGGGAATTTCTCTCATCGTCTCCCAATTCCTCGATACCTTCCTGTTTAGCTTTGCCGGCCTTTACGGTTTAGTCGCTTCTCTATTCGATATCATCTTGATTAGTTATCTCGTGAAGCTTCTCATTATCTTTTGCAGCGCTCCTATCGCATCCTTTTCAAAACGGTTTGTCCAGAATGAAAACATTTCGCTTTGAAATCTTCCATAAGTCGAAGAAGTCGGCTGCCCGCGTCGGGAGGATCTACACTCCTCACGGCCATATCGATACCCCTAATTTTGTCGCTGTCGGGACGAACGGGACGCTGAAAGCGATGGATAACCGGATGGTCGATTCCATTGGGCTGCAGCTCATGTTTTGCAACACCTACCATCTCCTCTTGCAGCCAGGGCCGGATGTGATTCGAAGGGCAGGAGGGTTGCACCGATTCATCAACCGGCAGATGCCGATCATTACCGATTCTGGCGGTTTTCAAGTCTTTTCCCTTGCGTATGGTTCTGTTGCGGATGAGCTCAAAAGCCGAGGAGCGAAGAAGCGGGATGGGCATGTATTGAAAATCGATGAAGAGGGGGTCTTGTTCCGCTCCTATCGGGATGGGACAAAAATCCTTCTCACTCCTGAAAGTTCGATCCAGGCCCAAAAAGCCTTGGGCGCAGATATCATCATCCCATTTGATGAGCTTCCTCCTTATCACATCGATGCCGATCAATTGAAGCGCTCTTTAGAGAGGACCCATAGATGGGAAAAGAGATCGCTCGATGAACATTTGAAAGATCCCCAAAACCAGGCGATGTATGCGGTGGTCCACGGGGGAGTCGATCCCAATTTAAGGAGCGAAAGCTGCCAATTCTTAACGAATCTTCCATTCGATGGTTTTGCAATTGGAGGAAGCCTTGGGAAGCATAAGCCAGAAATGGTAGGGATGTTGAAACATCTTCTCCCTCAGCTTCCCTCAGAGAAGCCAAACCATCTTCTTGGGATAGGGGATCTAGAGTCTCTCTCGCACTGCATCCCTTTGGGGATCGATACATTCGATAGTTCCTATCCCACCCGAGCAGCCCGCCATGGACTTTTGCTCACACAAGATGGAGGGCTGAAAGTAGAGAAAAAAGAGAACGCCAACTGCTTTGGACCTATTGAACACTCTTGCACTTGCTGGACTTGTCAAAATTTCCACTTAGCTTATCTCCACCACCTATTTAAGGCAGCAGAGCTTACCGCCTATACTTTGGCCACAATCCACAATCTCCATTTCATGGTTGAACTCATGCGTGGGTATCGTACCGCCATCCTAGAAGATCGGTGTTGATCCTCGTCTTTCGTGCCCTTGCCCCTGCACGCGTGCGTACGCCTAGTCTATTTACTTGCGCCTTTGCGACCCCGCGTCTTTGCGTTGATTTTTTCGGAAAACGGAGACTCGGTTTCGCACGATGAATAGTTATTCTTATTCTTGATTTATATTTTCCTTCTGATAAAGTAATTCCTTTTTGCGAGGAATTTTCATGACCAATTTCAAACCGGAAAAAATCAGAAAAATGGAGACTCCTCCTCTTCTAAATCCGCCGATGGTTGAAGTGATTTTTGAGTTGCGATGGGAATTGATCCAAGATCAACAGACAGGAAGGATGCGCGACCCCTCCTACCCGATGATGTATGGAAGATTGTATGAGCGGCTGAAAAAAGATTTTCCGTTCATCGAAGATTTGCCCAGCACCCAAGCCCATCCTGAAGCGACCCCATTTGTCCCTCGCCACCGACTCAGGAAAGATCGGACAGGATATCCTCTTTTTCAAGTTGGTCCGGGCATTTTGACTGTCAATGACGCAAAAGGATATACTTGGACCGATTACAAATCGATTATCTTGAGGCTCATCGAATCCATCGTAGAGCTCTATCCAGGCGAGCAGCATCCTCTTAACTTCATCCGGACCGAACTTAGATATGTCAATGCAATCCGCTTTGATATTGCAAGAGTCAATTCGCTTGCTTTTTTGGCTGAAAAACTCCACACCAAAATCGAGGTCGATCCAGAACTGTTCGAGGTCAATTCCATGGGAGAGTCTCCCAACGCATTAGCTTTAAATCTCTCTTTCCCGCTACAAAGGCCTGTGGGAAATCTTGCTTTAAACGTCAATATAGGTCAGGTTGAAGGGAAGCCGGCGATGATTCAGCAAACAGTTATCCAATCATTCGGAGAAATGGTCCCGATCGATCGGGAAATGTTCTCCCCTTGGCTTCAGGAAGCTCATGCGGCAGCTGAAAATACGTTCCAGGTGTTCTTTAAAGGATCGTTGATGGAGAAGTTTTGCGGGGCATGAGCAAGGCTATAAAACGGATCGCAGTGACTGGAGGGGCTGGGCAGATTGCCTACAGCCTTTTGTTTCGGATCGCTAGCGGAGAATTATTGGGACCTGACCAGCCTGTAGCGCTCCATCTGCTGGATCTACCAGCAGCATTGGAAGGTTTGAAAGGTGTAGTCATGGAGTTAGAAGATTGCGCTTTCCCACTTTTGAAAGAAATCAAGGTTGGGATCCAGCCTGAAGCGATTTTTGAAGGGATCCATTTTGCTTTCCTCGTAGGCTCTAAACCTCGCGGTCCTGGAATGGAGCGGAAAGATCTCCTCGCGGATAATGGAAAAATTTTTGTCGAACAGGGAGCGGCTCTCAATAAGACAGCCTCCAAAGATGTCAAGGTCCTGGTTGTTGGAAATCCATGCAATACCAATTGCCTGATCGCGATGCAACATGCCCCCAATTTATCGAAGAAAAATTTCCATTCGATGCTGCGGCTCGACCAAAATCGGGCCACCTCTCAATTGGCATTGAAGGCTCAGGTAGGAGTGGACGAGGTGACGAATGTGGTGGTCTGGGGCAATCATTCCTCCACTCAGGTTCCCGATTTTGTCAATGCGAAGATCCGAGGCCGTCCCGTACTTGAATCGATCCACGATAGGAATTGGCTCGAGAACGATTTTTTCCAAAAGGTGCAAAAAAGGGGAGCTGCAGTGATTGCAGCGCGGGGAAAATCGTCGGCTGCATCAGCTGCGAATGCTGCAATTGGAGCGATGCGTTCCATTCTTTTTCCCACTCCGCAGGGCAATTGGTTTTCTAGCGGGATCTATTCCAAAGGAAACCCATATGGAATTGCCGAAGATCTTGTCTTTTCATTCCCTTGCCGTTCAACCGGATTTGGAGATTTTGAGGTAGTTTCTGGTCTAAAGATAGATCCGTTCTTGAAAGAAAAAATCGATCTGACGCAAAAAGAACTCATGGAAGAGCGCGATTTAGTCGCTCATCTTTTGAGAGGTAGGTGAATGGCACGTGAAGGGGTTCTTTTTGAAATTACAAAGGATACGCTTGAAACTGGATTGAGGGGAGTACCCGTAGGTTACTGCGTTACTTCTTATGTCGATCCGACAAAAGGGCTGAGCTATGTGGGGCGTCCCATTGCGGAACTAGCCCATAGATCACCTATCGAGGTGATCTATCTCCTCTACTATGGGGAAATGGGGAGCAAAGAGCAAATTGCCCATTTTGAGAAAGATCTGGCCAAACGGGCCCATTGCAAATCAGAAACTTTAAAAAGCATCGAAGCGCTCCCTCGATCTGGCCATCCAATGGATATGTTCGCCGCTGCGCTTCTAATAGCCGGGGCCTACGAAGGGACAGGCGATTATCGGGAAGATTGTCTCAATGTGATCGCAAAGGTTCCCCAAATTTCTGCCGCGCTGATCAACGCCCAGGCTGGCTGGGGAGCGACGCCTCCTTCTAAGCCGGAGCTAGGATATATCGAGAATTTTGTCCACATGCTCCAAATCCCAGGATCAAAGACCTCTCAATTGACCGAAGTCTTGAAAATCTTTGAGATAGTCAGTCTTGACCATTGTGGAGGAAATCTATCCACTTTTGTAGGGAAGGCTGTCGCCTCAGGCCTCGAGTCGATGTATGGATCTTTGGCTGCCGCAATGACAGGCTTGGCAGGTCCCCGCCATGGAAGGGCCAATCAAGACTGCCTCGAATTTGTCCAAGCAGTTCACGATGAAGTAGGAGACCAAGCGAGCCCTCCTGACATAGAGAAACTGATCCGCCGCAAGCTGGAACAGAACGAGCTTGTGTTTGGTTTTGGCCATGCGGTGCTGCGAGTGGAGGATCCGAGAGCGACTGTCTGCTATAACTACTGCGAAAAACACTTCCCCCGCCATCCACTAGTTAAAATTGCCTTGATGATTCGGGAAAGAGGGACAAAAGTGATGAAAGAAAATCCGAAGATTTCTGATCCTTATCCGAATATCGATGCCATCACCGGATCGATGCTGACTGCTGCTGGATTTCCCTATCCCAATTTCTACACGGTTCTCTTTGGTCTCTCTCGCTGCGTAGGGATTGCCATCCAGATTGTCTACGAACGGCTAGAGGCGAGAAATGGGAAAGGGACTCCCATCATCCGCCCACTTTATCTTTATAAGTCGCGATGAAAAAAAAATATCCGCACAAAGAACCTTTCAGAAGCGGTTATCTCGATGTAGGATCGGGACATCAGCTCTATTGGGAAGAGAGCGGTAGGCCGAACGGTCTTCCAGCCATCTTTCTTCACGGAGGGCCTGGATCGGGGACAGAGCCAGCGCATAGAGGCTATTTCGATCCTGAAAAGTATCGGATTATCCTCATGGACCAGAGAGGATGCGGAAAATCGAAACCCCATTCGAGCCTTGTCGATAACACGACTTGGCATCTTGTCGAAGATATCGAGAAATTGCGGAAGTTCCTCAAAATAGAAAAATGGTTGGTATTCGGAGGCTCTTGGGGAAGCACGCTGAGCCTTGCCTATGCTGAAACTCATCCTGAAAGTGTTTTAGCTCTTGTTTTGCGAGGGATTCTTCTAGGGAGGCCTAAGGAACTCCGCTGGTTTTGTCAATTTGGCGCTCACCACTTATTTCCGGACGAAT
>CAYZHU010000049.1:0-10341 GCA_964477585.1 uncultured bacterium | reverse complement strand
TTAAGGGGTACCGTGGGTTCAAATCCCACTCTTTCCGAAACAACGTGCAGGAAAGATAGCAAAGCCAACTGCTTGGCTTTGCGTGTGCGATTTGAAGTGAGTGGCCATGCTGCGCCAGCAGCCGGCCCGAACCGGCTTTCACGACAGGACGAACGCATCGTTCGCCTGCTTGAAAGAAATCCCACTCTTTCCGATTTTCTCATTGCTTCTCAATTCCGCCACTGTGCTATTGTTTTGGGTATATGGCTGAACCAGAAAAAAAATTGCGCGTTCCCCCTAACTCAAAAGAATCGGAGATGATGGTTCTCGGCTGCATGCTGACGAATGTAAACGCTCTGAATATAGGCGCCGACAGCCTAGAAGATTACGATTTTTACTATACTGAGCACCAGACGATCTATTCGGCTCTCAAAGGGGCCTTTCGGCAAGATAAGCCGGCCGACATCCACCTCATTGCAGAAGAGCTGAAAAGGCAAAATAAACTCGATGCGATTGGGGGCGTCAGCTACCTGACAACTCTCGCCCAATACGCGGGAACATCGGCTTTCATCGAAGAATATATAAGTCTTGTCCGGGAAAAATCGATCCTTCGCCAAATGATCGCCGCCTCGCAAAAAATTGAGAAAACAGCGCTCGAAGATCCGCATGATGTCCATGCAATTTTAGATGAAGCGCAAACCTACTTTTTCAACATTTCGCAAGAAAATCAGCACAATGCAGGCGTATCGCTTAAAGATCTTCTCACGGGACTCAAATCTGACTCCAAAATCCCCTATTTGAAAGAACTCCAGGCTAGACAGGAGACTTTTCAAGAAAAAGGACCCAATGATACAAAGATCACCGGCATCCCCACCCATTTTGCTGATCTTGACAAAATGCTAAATGGACTCAGCCATTCCAATTTGATCATTCTAGCAGCACGTCCATCGATGGGAAAATGTGTGGCTGGAGACACACTTATTTTGAATCCTGAATCAGGAGAATTATTACCAATCAGGGATCTGGTTCAAAGAAGATCTGGGAAAATCGCTACTCTCGATTTTGAATGGAAAATAAAAACGACATCTCCTGCAGCTTATGTTGCCGATGGAGTGAAACCAACTTATAAAATCACAACAGCTTTAGGCAAAGAGATTGAAACAACAGCAGTTCATCCACTGCTTACTATTCAAGGATGGAAACGGCTGGAAGAATTAAAAGTTGGAGATCGTATAGCTGTTCCTCGTTCTCTTCCCTATTTTGGGAAAAAAGAGTGGCCCGCACATCATCTTAAAATTCTTGCTTATTTTATTGCAGATGGAAATCTAACAAAACTAAATCCTGGATTTACAAATAGTAACCTAAAAATCGTTTCAGATTTTAAAGAAGCAGCTTATTTATTTGGCACAATACGAATTCGAGAAGAAAAAGTCGGCCATCGTACCCCAACCTATTACCCGGCCCTAGATAAAACTGTATTTAAGGAAAAAATCTTAAATTTCTCTCAAGCTGTAAAGCATTTATCAAAAGATAAGAAAAAACAAGTTTATAAATTAGCATCTAAGTTTGATCTCCATCCTACGGCTGTCTGTGCATGGGCTAACGGGTCTGCAATCCCATCATATGAAATTACTGTTGCAATCAAAGATGAACTACCTGAACTCCCTTCTTTAGTAGAAATAATAAGAAACAATCCCATCACATTATTCTTCAAAAAATTAAACCTAACAGGAAAAGATTCTCATCAAAAATTTCTTCCCAATGAAATTTTTGAGCTCACAAAAGAAAATCTGAAAATTTTAATTAATCGACTTTTTTCTTGTGATGGAACAGCTTATGTAGCAAATTGCGGCGGAAGACCCTTTCCTGTTATAGCTTATTCTAGTGTTTCAAAAACTTTAATTTATCAAATTCAACATATTCTACTTCGCTTTAGTATTTTATCAAAAATTCGCAAAAAACGTACCACTTGTAACAACAAAAAATTTTCCTCATTTGAACTCGAAATCCATGGAAAAGATGATATTGTCAAATTTTGCGAAGAAATTGGTATTTTTGGGAAAGAAGAGGCGGTTGAAAAAGTCCTCAGACAAGCATATAAACAAGAATCTCATTGGACTAAAGATACGATCCCCATTGAAATTTGGGATTTGATTAAAACTAAAAAAGGAAATAAAAGTTGGGCGAGTCTTTTTCGTGCAAAAGATTTGTCTGCGCCTTCGAATTTACATCAAAAAACAAGAGCTCCCAGAAGAGATACTTTGACTCGACTAGCCCATGTATTGGATGATCCGGAATTACTGCAAATTGCATCTTCAAATATTTATTGGGATCGAATCACTGAAATACAACCAACTGGCGAAAAAGAAGTTTTTGATCTTTCTGTTAATGAAACTCATAACTTCGTAGCGGGGGATGTCTGTGTTCATAATACGGCCATCGCGGTGAATATCGCAGAGAATATCTGTTTCAAAAACAAGATTCCAGTCGGCATCTTCTCTCTCGAGATGAGCGCATCGCAAGTGCTCCACCGGATCATCTCCTCCCAATCAGAAGTAGAATCGGAAAAAATCCAAACGGGATCGCTCAATGGGACCGAGTACCAGAGGATCGTCTCCGCAGTGAACATGATGCAAAAGCATGTGATGATCATCGACGATCAGCCAGGCTTAAAAGTGACTGACTTGAGAGCCCGCGCCCGCCGGATGCGGGAGGCTTACGGGGTTGGATTTATCATCATCGATTACCTGCAGCTTCTCTCTGGATCTGGAACTTCTCGATCGATTGAAAATAGGCAAACTGAAATTTCTGAAATTTCCCGGATGCTGAAGACTCTTGCGCGGGAACTCAATATTCCCATTCTTTGCGCAGCCCAGCTCTCCCGCAAAGTAGAAGAGCGCCAAGGACACCGCCCTATGTTGAGCGATTTAAGGGAATCAGGTTGTTTATCAGGCGATACTCAAATCAAAGATGCTGAGACAGGAAAAATCTATACAATTAAAGAGCTTGCTGAGAGGAAAGAACAAATTCCCATTCCAGTTTTTGCAATGGACGACAAATTAAAAGTCGGCTCTCACACAATGACGAAAGTCTTCTCTTCAGGGAAAAAAATAGTATTTGAATTGAAAACTAAATCTGGCAGAAAAATCAAAGCATCTGCAAATCATCCCTTTTATAAATTAGAAGGATGGACAAGACTCGATCAACTTAGAGCGGGAGATCACATTGCCATTCCTAGAGCTCTGAAGATATCGCCAAAACAATCTCCTTTAGAAAAAAACGAACTGATCTTATTAGGACATCTCCTAGGCGATGGTTGCATCTTACCTAAACAGCCCTACCATTATACAAGCGCTGATGCAATGAACCTCGCAATCGTCGCAAATGCTATGAATCAGCAGTTTGGTATTCAATCTCGTCTTGTAAAACAAAAGAACTGGTTCCATCTCTATTTTCCTAGCCCTATCCATTTGACCAGAGGAAAATATCACCCTATTACTAACTGGTTTGAAAAATTGAATATACAGCGCGTTCGATCCTATGAAAAAAGGATCCCTGCCTCTGTTTTCTGTTGCTCCGAAGAAGATCAGCTATTCTTTCTAAAACATCTTTGGGCAACTGATGGAAATATAAGCCAGAAAAAGTTACCTAATCGAAAGCCTGCCTGCAGTATTTACTATGCTTCCTCAAGCTTAAAACTTGCTGAGCAAGTACATCATTTGCTTTTAACTGGCGGCATTCAGAGTTCTCTTCGCTCCTCCCAAAAGAAAAATTATCGACTTATGTATCATGTCTCTGTTGAAGGAAGCTCTAATCAGAAACTCTTTTTAGAAAAAGTAGGCTGTGTAGGAGAAAGAGGCAAAAAGATTCCCTTATTCCTTGAACAGTTAAATGAAATCCAGCCTAATCCGAACACAGATTCAATTCCCAAAGAAGCTTGGAAATTATTTGTAGAACCTGCAAAAAATCGGGCGGCTATTGGCTGGAGAGAAGTCTGCAAAGGATTGCATACATCCTATTGTGGATCTACTCTTTTAAAATCAGGTATCTCCCGAAAACGTATGTTGAGTTTATCTGATCTTCTCTACGACAAGACTCTGAGCGAATTGGCCACATCAGAAGTTTTTTGGGATGAAATTGCCTCTATTACTGAACTAGGCATTGAAGATGTCTATGATGCAACCGTGCCCGGTGTTCACAATTTCGTTGCTAATGATTTCATTGTACATAATAGCCTGGAACAAGATGCTGACGTAGTGATGATGCTATTTAGGCGCGACTATTACGATAAATACGATAAGCCAGGACAAGCAGAAGTGATCGTAGCTAAAAACAGGCACGGCCCTGTTGGAGACATCCAATTAACCTTCCGGAAAGAGATCGGCCAATTCGCTAACTTCACTCCCATCAATCAAGGCTCCGATCTCGCCAAATCGAATAAAGAAGCCTTCTCCGCCTTCTCCCCTGATAGCTAAGATTTTTTTTCAGAGCGAAATAGAATTTTCCAGATTGAGGGAATTATCGAATTTAAGAAGGAAGGATCCTGTTTTAAACGGGTCATTCCATAGGCTTTTAAGTAACTATTTCTTTGAATATTGGGATCAAGAGCTGCTCGCAGCCTCCAATCTTGCTTTTTCAAAACGGGAGCATCTTCTGGAAGAGCTTGAACAAGCCCTTTTTTCTCATTTGAATTCAAATAAGAAGATACAATTCCTAAACTATCTATATCTAATGGCGACATTCTGACATGGTTTATATCAGAGTGAGATAATTATTGTCTTCCTTGAATATAGGAAAGACCTGCTACAACCGCAGCAGCCGCAGGGGCAACCTGGGCCACTTTAGACCAAAATGTTTCCTTTCTATAGGCCCTGACAACTCGATTTTTGACCCAAGAGGGTAATTTACCGATTGGCACCCTAGGTCCGCCCACTGCATCGACTGGAGGCTCTTCATTGTCCCTCAAAATCCCCCCAGCTCTCATCTGAGAGGAATAAGCTGTCAATCTCCCCTGCATCTTCTCAGCTAACTGCGGATCTTCCCTTTTCATCACAGGGCCGTGAGGAATGGTGCTCTCAAATTGAACAAATCCATTTTTGACCGCATCAAAGATCTCGGCAACCGATGTGGTTTTTCTTCGCTCCTCTGCCTCTTCAGGGGTAAACCCTTTTAAAGCCGCATAGTAATCCCAGAGAAGTTGGTAATTCGCATCGTCAATGGGGAAGGCGCTGACAAAGCTATCTTTCGTTCGATAGAGGATATTTCGCGCAAGTTCCGCAAAGTAAGAAGCAGTTTCAACAAACAGTTGGTGGTCGGTCAATTTCCCACTATAATATTCCATCGGTAAATCGATCAAAGAGGAGAGGACCGCCGACCAAGTCTTTACTTGATGGGTCGTCGTTACCACCTGTCTTCCCACTGGGCAGAAGTCGATCGGGATGATTACAGGCTTTCCCTTCATCTCTAAAAGGGCGAGATTTTCTCCAGTATTGGTCGAAACATCTTCAGTCTTGATCGGGATACCGGCATCGCCGCACTGACGCATCAACGCTGTATGGGTAGGCGATTCTCCCTCCCCTCTAAAGAAATAGAGAGCCCGATGCTTTAAAGCGTCATACATCTGATCTCGGGTCATGTTCTTCGGATCGTAATCAAGCGGCAAGATCCGGCTAAAGAGACCCACTGTGAGGCGGAATATCGGTCTTGTAGCATCATTTTGTAAAAGAGCTTCCAGTTTGTCTTTAGCAGTCAAAGAAACATTGGTGAAAATTTTCCATGCCCGTTCTTTTCCTTCTGCCGATAATTTTTCAATCGATTTCTGAAGCGCCTCAAAAATAAGGGATTCATTCCCTGTATTTTGGATCAATTCCTGCGCTCTACGGCAAATCGGCTCTGATTCTTCCACTTCGATATGGGCATCAAAAGTAGCTGTTTGAGGATGGCCGCCAAAACTTGTCAATTGGATCGGCATCAAAATATCGGTAGGATCAACATTTCTTTCTTTGAACCACCGGTTCACTACCTTCCAAATCAAATAGGTCTGGATATTATTTTGCGCACAATTATTTCCCAATTCAACGAGATAAAGCGGTTTATCTTTAGAGAGAGTCTCCTTCAGCCGATCGAGCATTGGATAGATTCTTTCCGCGAGCTGAGCCTCATAGAGAACACCTGCATCGACATCCTCTTTCGCTTCCGCAATGATTCGTTTAGCAACTCTAGCATCAGGAGATAGACGATAGACTTTCCCTCTTAGCTTCTCCCGAACGAGCTGGTTCAACTTCAACGTATCGTCGATCGTAAAATTCTTCTTATCTCCTTTGAGTCTCGCTTCATTTTCTTTGAGATACTGAGCCACTATTCCTGGATAAATTCGATCGATCTCTAAGCGATCTTCTTCAGTAAAGAAGAAATCGACAGGATTCGCCTCTTTTAATCTACGCATGAATTGCAAAGCGCCGGAGCGCCCTGCCACTTTTTGTGAATACCTTTCAATCACAGACAAGTTCGCATCGATTTTTGTCAATGCCTCATCGAGAACTCTTTGGTATTCATTTTTCAAGGCGTTATATGCTGCATAAGTATCTTCAGAAAGATTAGAATTGCCAGAAAGGACCGTCTGTCTTGCGATCTGTAAAATCTCCTCGGTCGGCTCAAAAATTTTGTCCCGAAGCGTTCTCAAAGCAGCTCTTGCCTGCTGGCTTGTTCTCTTGGATAGGACATCGCTTGCCCTAGCAAACTGAAAGCCCCCTTGCTTATCTGGGATGATGACACCATTGCCATCATGAAGATGCCAGGTCCTAATGGCTGATAATGCTGAATGAACGCTCATACTACAACCTCGCGTAAAATAAATTACAATTATACTATAAATAAATTAAATAATAAACAAATATCTTTAATATCGGGATAGGAGTTTTTCTAGACTTTTATATCCATCCCATTTAAAATATCTTAAATGAACTTAAATAAAGGTGTTTTATGGCAGCACAAGCAAATGGAATTAACATCAAAACTATCCCTTTGGGAAATGTCGAATCTTTCAGAATACATGCCTCTCGAACTCTTGTCGTTAAATCAACAGGTGGAATGGGAAGATTGGGTCAAAGATCGATTATAGCGATTCAATTTCCAGATGCGGAGTCAGCCATCGCTGCCGCGAAAACATTGATAACTTCCAACTGTCCCACAGTGACAAATATCGACTATGATCAAGGATTTAAACTTTGGTTTTTATCCAAAACTGTTCGAGATCAGTTCCATAAAGTAATTTCACCCATTTTTTTCGAGCAGTTTGAAAGCATATGCTGGGCAGAAACAGCGGTATTTTTGCGCAAAAAGAAGAACACAGATTCAGATTTTCGCAATCCTCATTATATAATTACCCCAGAAGATTTTATAAAAAACGAACTCTTTACGAGGAGAGTAATAAACTTCGAATCTATGGAACCCATTAGAGAATCAATGACGATTTTCGATCGATCTTTAACTGATTTACTTTCTTCATCGGAAGACCCCGATGCTTCTCTAGCTGCTTTACATTCAGCTTGGATGGAAGCGACAAAAGGCGACAAACCGACTAACAATTTTGAAGCAGAAGCGCTATTTAATCTTATGAAGATAAACAGAGATTTAATAGACCGTTTATCCAGTGCAAAGCTAGAAAAGATTAAAGCATCCCTATAGTGGCTGCTGAATTTCTCAGGGTTGTTGACATTATCAATTAAAACTTTACTTGGTAGAATGAAGATCGACTTTACTTTTAGGGGTCGATCCGATACACTCTATCTATACTTTAGAAAGCAGGGTAAAAAAACATGGCTTCAGAGAAGAAAAAACGGCGAGCGAAAATTGACCGTCACAAAAGAAAGAAAAGACGCAGACGCGACCGCCATAAGAAAAAATAAATTCGTTTAATCGAAATCAGGGCCCCTACTTCAAAAGTACTTTTGGTAGGGGTTTTTTATTATGTGGAAATATCCAAAAATTTTTGACGTGATCGTTGTGGGCGCTGGACACGCAGGATGCGAAGCGGCCCATGCCGCTGCCCGAAGAGGCGCAGAGACGCTCCTCTTAACAATGAACCTCGATACGGTTGGCAAGATGAGCTGCAACCCTTCTGTCGGAGGGACGGCGAAGGGCCATATGGTCCGGGAGATCGATGCTCTTGGCGGGCTCATGGGAAAAGTAGCCGATCGGCGGAGCATCCAATTCCGGATGCTGAATGCCTCGAAAGGGCCCGCCGTCCGATCTCCCAGATCTCAGGCCGATAAGGCGCTCTATGCGCTCGAGATGAAGCACCGATTGGAACAGACCCCCAATTTGGAGATCAAACAGGGGACAACCGAGTCGCTGGCGGTAGAGAATGGAAAGATCCAAGGAGTCGTCACGCAAGAGGGGATCGAATACCGAGCCAAGACCGTCGTCCTTTCATCGGGGACCTTCATGAGGGGCCTCCTCCACATTGGACAGACCAATTTTTCAGGCGGAAGAGGGGGCGATAAGGCAGCAATGGGGCTATCGCCGAGCTTAGAGAGTTTGGGATTTCAGTTGGGAAGATTGAAGACGGGAACTCCCCCAAGGATTAACCGAAGAAGCATCGATTTCTCCAAATGCGAAGTGCAGCCTGGCGATGAAGGCGTCCATTTCTCCTTCGACGAACCGGAAGAGCGGATGCCCCAGATCCCGTGCCATATCACCTATACGACCCCAGAAACACATGAAGTGATCCGGAAAAACTTACACCGCTCCCCTCTCTACGGAGGAACAATCAAGGGGGTAGGGCCCCGTTATTGCCCTTCTATCGAAGATAAGGTGGTTCGCTTTGCCGATAAAGAGCGGCACCAGATTTTCCTTGAGCCTGAGGGATTGACAACCGAAGAGATCTATGTGAATGGCATTTCTTCCTCTCTCCCTTTCGATGTGCAGCTCGACATGATCCATACGGTGATCGGACTGGAAAAAGCCGAAGTGATGAGAGCTGCCTATGCGATTGAATACGATTACGTAAAGAGCTACCAGATCTATCCTACTTTGGAAACGAAACTAGTCGAAGGGTTGTTTTTAGCAGGTCAAGTAAATGGGACCACCGGCTATGAAGAGGCAGCCAGCCAAGGACTCGTGGCGGGGATCAACGCTGCAGGAAAAGCGGCAGGGAAAGAGCCGTTCGTGATGCGACGAAGCGAAAGTTACATCGGCGTGATGATCGATGACCTGATCCGCTTTGAGCTGACTGAGCCTTACCGGATGTTTACTAGCCGTGCGGAACACCGCCTCTTGCTCAGGCAAGACAACGCCGATTTGAGATTGAGGCCGATCGCCTACGAATTGGGCCTCGTCACCCGAGCGCAATATGAGAGGACGCTCCTAAAACAAGAGACGATTGAGAAGGAAATCGCGCGGCTAAAACAGATCCACAAAACAATAAATGGAAAAGGGACTACTCTAGCGCAGCTGATCTGCCGGCCTGAATGGAGTTATGAAGAGGCCCTTCGCGCCTATCCTGAATCTATTGTCGACTTAGGGACTGATCTCAATACCCAAATCGAAATGCATCTCAAATATGCAGGGTATATTGAAAGACAGGAGAAAGAAGTTGCGAAATTAGAGAATCTCGATTCTGTCCGAATCCCGAAAGATTTCGATTACAGCAAAATAATTGGCTTAAGCACAGAAGCAAGACAAAAACTTGTCCATTTTACACCCGAAAATGTGGGGCAAGCCTCCCGCATTTCCGGAATATCTCCAGCCGATATTTCCATCTTGCTGATAGCCCTGAGAAAGATGTAGTGTAAAAAATATGGCAAAAGCCTTCCAAACACCCATTCTCTTAATTATCGCAGATAATGTTTCGGTCATTGCCTGGATGAAAAGATCTCTCAGCGATCAGTTTTTTATCATCGAAGCAACACGAAGGGCCCAAGCTTTATCCATCGTCCAAAATACTCCCTTGGATTTCATCTTCCTTGACAGCGCGTTTGAAGATTGCGATCCGTTCAAGCTCTCGAAAGAAATTCGGAAAATCTCCCAAAATCAGTGGACTCCCATTTTTCTCATCACTGGGAAACTGAGGAAAAGCTACCGGGAAAAGGCTCTCGACGCAGGCGTGAGCGACTTCATCAATAGCGAATTTGATATCGATGAAATAGAGACGAGGATCGCAACCGAAAAAAAAGCAGCTTCTTTAAGAGAGAAAACAGGAGAAGCTTCTTCCATTCTCAAACAGACGGGAAAAGAATTTTCCAAAAGCTATTTTAAAAACAAATTGTTGATCCACGATCAAGCTCTTCGGATTTTGACTGCGGCAAAAATCGAAAACATCCCCCTTATCCTCCTCGTCCTGCAGATCGATCATTTCGATGA
>CAYZHU010000048.1:0-10406 GCA_964477585.1 uncultured bacterium | reverse complement strand
TCGGATCGTCGCTGCTGCTATGGGCGCAGATGCGGGGAATATGGGCGACAACTACACTCGGTCCATTTCCGCTTCTCGCTTTGACAACCGCATGAGAGAGAGCCGAAGCCGTCTCTTCGTAATTGCATCCATCGATCTCAAAAATCCCTAAACCGTCATATCCTTTGGCAATCTTGATGATATTTCCCCCGGCTGTCTGATCTTTGACAGGGACTGAGATCGCCCAGCCATTGTCTTGGATCACAAACACGATCGGCAACATGTGCAGGCAGGAGAAATTGAGCGCCTCATGAAAGTCTCCCTGGCTTGTCGCCCCATCGCCTCCCGAGACATAGACTACTTCTTTTTCCCCTCGAAGCTGGGCCGATTTGGCCATTCCCACTGCCTGTAAAAACTGGGAGCCGACGCAGCTCGATTGACAAGGGATTCTCAAATTTTTCTGGGAAAAGTGTTCAGGCATCATCCGGCCGCCCGAGTGGTTCGGGATATCGCGGGCTAAAAAAGCGGCCAACAGATCTTGAGCTGTGCAGCCCAATCCGATCGCAAAGGCCCTGTCTCGGTAGTAAGGGAAGGCCCAATCGGTCTCTGGAATTAAGGAAAGGGCGGAGACAGCTCCGATCAATTCGTGGCCGGCCATGGCGAGCTGGAAGGTGCCCCCTTTATTTTGGCGCACAAGCTTTGCCATTTTATCGTCCATGTAGCGAGTGAGATGGACAGCTTCTAATACTTTCAGCGCCTTTTCTTTCATCCCCAAGAGTTCATCGAGGATCGACCGCTCATTTTGCAACGCGCTATGAATACCCATAAAAATTTCCTATATTTATGGCAGAAGTATACTCAAACTTCCCAAATCAATCGACTCAAAAAATATATACTATCGGACGGTAAGTTTCTTTTTGAACGGGCAGTTCCGCACGATTTCTTCGAAATCGGCGGGATGGCGGGGATGCCCCGCACCCCAGAAGAAGAGGCAAAACCACAGAGAAGAGAGGTAGAGAGATGGCGCAGAGAGAGTAGCGAGCTCGCAGAGGAAGAAGGTTGCTCCTCCTGCCACCCTCCCCCGAAACGGGGCCCCTGTGTGTGGCAACGCGATACCAATGTGCTGCAGCTTCTTTCTCGCGAAAAGTTAGTGGGGATCAGCCATGCTTGCTGCTCTCTTTGTGCTATCCATAAGGAAAAACAGGGTTTGCAAAGGGCTTTAGTCCTTTGCCGAGGTACGGAGCGGAGCTCTGTATCCTGCTCTATCTTGCCACTGCGCATCGCAGTGATCCTGCCAGCCTGGGGGCCCCACGTGAGTGGGGCAAGCGGATCCTGTTAAAATTCTCTCTGGGAATGTGTTAGAACAGGGATCGGCGAGACGCCGGCAGGATCGCTGCCATACGGCAGCGGCAGGATAGGAAGATCGATCTCTGCGTCCTTTCTGTCTCTCTATCTCTCTTCTCTGCGGTTTTGCTTCTTCTTCTGGGGTGCGGGGCATCCCCGCCAGGCCGCCGATTTCGAAGAAATCGTGCGGAACGGAGGCTCGGTTAGGTATCGGTCTCGCACGGATTTTTTTAGAGAAACTCTACTTTTCTTTTTTAGTCTTGATTTGAGTCACTTTTTTGATTGCAAAGCGGCGGCGCTTTTGCCCCATAAATTCTTCCCCTTTCTCTTCTTTGCGAGGCCGACCCCGCTTCTTAGGAAGAATATCTCCAATCGCTGATTCCATCTTGGGCGTTTTCTCTTCTTGAATCTGTTCAACTGCCTTCGATTCTTTGAACTTTGGCTTGAAAAACGGTTGGAACGGCTTCTTCATCTTGTCCATTCCAAACATTTTTTCCGAGCCTGCCAGCCGGCTGGAGAGATGGCGCAGAGACTCAAGCCGCTGCGACAGGGCTTCCAGTTTCTCATCGACACGCAGACGGGGACTTCCCCTGAGAGAGGCCAAGAGATGCTCTTCCGACTCAAATTTCGAAGAGAAGGTGACAGAGGTCGCCGAAGTAATATCGGGGATATAAAGGAAAAGACGGCAAGCAGTAGGCACTTGAGTATAGATATCAATCGTTAACTGCGGCTCCAATTCCACTTTTGCTACTTGCTTCGGAGGACGCCCCCGTTTTGGCCTTGGATTCAGCGCTTCGTTCGAATAATAGGTCTTCGCTTTCGCATTCAGCGCATCGCGCGCTGTCCCGATCTCCTTGGGGACTTTCGTCTCAAAGAGAGAGCGTTTGACTTTTTCTACCAAGTTCTTAGGAAGGTCGAGATCTTCCTCAAAAACAAATTGTATATTGTACTGTCTCAACCATTCGATGATCCGGATCCTCGACCTCTCTTGGTAGTAGATCTGCCATTTTTCCAATTCAGCCAGATGGTCGTAGATAAACTCCAAGAAATTTTCCCTAGCCTCTTTTGCAGAGATCAGGTCGAGCAATTTTTCCTTCGTATCGATATCGTAAACTTTTTCATGGACAAAACCCTCCATGAATTTTTTTATTTCATAGAAGGTCATTTTAGGCATGAGGCAGTAGCGGGACCCATTTTCTATAATTTCTTTTTCGAGTGCCTCGAGCTCTTCGATCCCTTTATCAAGGTCGACATAGATGATAAATCCCTCCACCTTGTCGAGATAAAAATCTCTTTCATCATCAGATTTGGCGAAAGCGTCCATCAATCGATGGTAGCGTAAGATAAGAGGATTTTTTGCTTGGGGATGTTTCATGCCTGCCTAAAAATATAGTCGCCTTATCATAAACTAAATAGGAAAATAATGACAAGGCAGGAATTCGCTGTAGTAAGGTACTGGAAAACCACCCGTGCGAGACCGAGACCGGGCCCGAGACCGAGACCGAACCGAACCGAGGTTCCGATCTCCGAAAAAAGTACCGCGAAAGGAAACAAAACTGCTAGTATTATGAGTCGATAAAAGGACCGTATCAACTTATTTTTGGAAATAGATGTCGGAAAGTACCGTTACAGAACAAGCCAAAACAGGATATTTCGACCATGAGAAATGGGACGTATATCGCGCTGCACTGGAGTTCATATGCGTTAAGCTTCCGGAGCAAGAATCGTCTGGTAGAGACGAGGTCAACGCAAAGACGCCAGGTCGCAGAGACGCAGGAAAAATGGATATATATACTCTTTGCGCCTTCGCGTCTCAGCGCCTTTGCGTTGATTTTTTTGGAAAACAGAGATTCGATTCGGTAACGGTCTCGGTCTCGCACGGAATTTTGTACAAAGTCGAGTTTATGAGGACGTATGTTGGATATTAAAGAATTGAGGAAAGATCCGAAAACAGTCGAAACAAAGCTGAAGAACAAGGTTCCTGAGGTTTCTTTGGACCCTGTCTTGGAAATAGACACCAAGATCAGGAGCTTGAAAACCGAGGTGGAAGAACTCAAATCAAAACTGAACAAATCTTCCAAAGAAATCGGGTTAATGAAACAAAAAGGGGAAGATACCCGTTCCCTCATGAGCGGATTGAACGAACTGAGCGAATCGATCGCAAAAAAAGATCACGAAGTGGCAGGCCTTGAAGATAAGCTCAAATATTCATTGGCAATCTTACCCAATCTCCCGATGGACGACGTCCCTGTTTCCCCAAGCCCCAAAGATAACGTCTGCGTAAAGAGCTGGGGAGAAAAAAGGGAATTCCATTTCCCCTTCAAAAACCATGTGGAGCTCAATGAAAAACTCCACCTATTTGATTTTGGGAGGGCAGCTAAGATCTCTGGTTCCGGCTGGCCCCTCTATACCAACTTGGGGGCAAGGCTCGAATGGGCGCTATTGAACTATATGCTCGACATCCACCGGAAAAATGGATTTATCCAAATCATGCCTCCCCTTCTCGTCCGCCCCGAAATTCTCTTTGGGTCAGGCCAATTGCCAAAATTTGCGGGCCTACAATTCCAAATTCAAGATGAAGACTACCACCTCTATTTAATCCCCACATCGGAAGTGCCTCTGAATGGGATGTATTACGATGAGATCTTGGATGAGGAAAAATTGCCCTTGAAATACACGGCTTTTTCTCCCTGTTTCCGAAGGGAAGCTGGAGCGGCAGGTTCCCAAGAAAGAGGACTCATCCGGACCCACCAGTTCAATAAAGTGGAGCTCTTTTGCTTTGCAAAACCAGAGGATAGCCCGCGGGTCTATGAAGAGATGCTAGCCTCAGCCGAAGAGGTGCTGCAAGGATTAGAAATGCACTACCGGAACATGCTCCTCACGACAGGCGACATGTCCTTTGCGGCGGCCAAAACGATCGATATAGAGGTGTGGCTGCCAGGCCAAAACCGATACTATGAGGTCTCTTCCGTTTCCAACTGTACCGACTACCAAGCCCGTAGGTCCCAAATCCGCTGCAAACACAAAAACGGGAAGCCCCAATTCGTCCACACATTGAACGGCTCTGGAGTCGCCACCTCGCGCCTCATGGTCGCGCTTCTCGAAAATAACCAGCAGGAAGATGGCTCTATCCTTGTGCCAAAAGCGCTCCACAAGTATTTAGAAGAAGAGATTGTTCGGATCAAACCAACATGATTGATGACTTCGTAAAATTCCTAAATAGATCTCCGACCGCCTATCATGCCGCGAAAGAGATCACAAACCGATTGGCAGAAAGCGACTTTACCCCCATTGCGGAAGGAGAACGGTGGAAACTGGAATTAGGAAAAGGCTATTTCATCGTCCGGGAAGGGGCTGTTGTCGCAGCTTTCCGGATCCCAAAAAAAGTCCCTCGATCGGTTACAATCCTCGCTTCCCATATCGATAGTCCCGCACTGAAATTAAAGCCCCAGCCAGAGATTTCCTCCCACGGGATCGGCCTCTTTGGGACCGAAGTATATGGAGGACCCCTGCTCCATTCGTGGCTTGACCGGGACCTAGCCGTCGCTGGCCGGATCACTGTGCTCAATGGGAATGGGATTTGTGAAACAAAAACCGTTTTTCTCGACGACTATCCAGTCATCATCCCAGGGCTTGCCATCCATCTCGACCGGACGATCAATGAGAAAGGGATCCTTGTCCACAAACAAGACCATCTCAAAGCTATTTTCTCTCTTCATTCGAAAGAAAAACACCTCGAGGATTGGCTCCGCAAACACCATACGTTCTCAGAGCTGCTGAGTTTCGATCTTTTCTTGGTCCCCATTGAGAAGGCCTCCTTTCTTGGCTTTGAGAGCGAGCTCATCGCCTCCTATCGACTCGATAATCTCACTTCGGCCTACGCAAGCCTCTACGCGATCCGGGAAGCTAATGTAAGAAATGAAACGATCCAGATGGCTCTCTTTTGGGACAACGAAGAGACAGGCTCTCAAAGCTATGTCGGGGCAGGCTCGCTCTTCACCAATCAGATCCTGGAGAGGATCTGCTCCCAATTTAAAATGGACCGGGAAGATTATTACCGGCTCAAAAGCAGGTCTTATTGTTTATCAGGCGATCTAGCCCACGGCTTCAACCCCAATTACGGCGACAAGTACGATCCCCAAAATGCCCCCTATCTCGGCAAAGGGGTCGTCCTCAAATTCAATGCCAACCAAAAATATGCGACAAATAGCACGACGGCAGCCCCCTTGATCCAACTCGCGGAAAAACAAAAAATCCCCATCCAAAAATACGCCTCCCGCTCCGACATCTCTTCCGGAAGCACGGTAGGTTCGATCATGGCGACCAATCTCGGCATACCGACAGTCGATGTGGGGATTGCCGGTTGGGCGATGCATTCGACACGCGAAATGATCGCGGTCCAAGACCAGGTTTCTCTCTCCCAATTCCTAAAATCCTCTCTCGAAGAAAAGCTTCTCCATATTGAGGAATCATGAAATCTGCAACGAAGTTGCAACAATGGCTTAGCGAGACAAAGCAAAATCGAAGTGCAACGCTCCGAACGAGCGAGACATTCTTTTATTTGCGAAGGCGAGCGAGGAGGATCGATTTGGCAAAGTCGCAGCAAGCCCCAGGGGAATCATGAGTCACTTTCAGGGCAAGGATGCGCTGCAGCATGTGATAGATGCCAGGATAAAAGGGAAACAAGCATCTTCCGAAATCCATGGGACCGAACTGCCTGGCCATTATAGCGCAGCGGCCGATGCGGCAAAAGAGACGGCTTTTCTGATTTTACTTCTTTGGACCCTGTTCAGCGAACTTCACTATCAAATGGACCAGATCCTCGTTATATTCACCTTGGCCCTCCTCGTTTGGAAAGTGGGAAGAAGCGCTATTTTGGGCTGGTCTAGATTGGAGAGGCTCCATCGAGTGATTGAAGAGGAGCGTTGGGAAATTGAACACCACAGATCACAAGAAAAAGAGGAGCTTAGAGTCCTTTACGCAGCCAAAGGATTTTCTGGAAAATTGCTCGATGAGGCTGTCGATGTGTTGATGGCCGATGACAACCGTTTGCTGCAAATCATGTTGGAGGAGGAATTAGGCCTCTCCTTGGAATCGTATGAACATCCTCTGAAACAAGCAGCAGGGGCTTTTGTCGGTGTAGCTGGCTCGGCCTTCATTCTCTCTTTTGGCCTTTTTGTCCTCCCCTTTTGGGGCGCCGCTGTTTGTGCAGCGCTCATCATCGCTCTCTCGGCAGGGACTAGCGCTCAGCTTCAGAAAAACCATCCTCTCCCCGCCATAGTCTGGAATCTCGCCGTGACAGCTCTTTCCGTAGGAATCGCCTATTTTGCTGGGCAACTGTTTACCCCATGAAAACCCCATACTTATTCGATGAATTTTTTGCGTCTGGAAAAGAGGAGAGCATCAGCCCTTTTTTAACCCCAGCATCTCGCGAGTGGGGCCACAACCTTTCGTTGAAAAGCGCAAGCGCCGCTGCTTTCCTCTTAGCTCTTGCTTTTAGTTTTTCCTTTATCAACTCCCCCCTCTCTTCCCTATTTCTCACGCTTGTCTATTTTTTATCGGGAACGCCTGCCCTCATCGCCTCGATCAACGATTTGAAAAATCTGGAGATCAACATCGATGTGTTGATGACAATTGCGGCTTTCGTAGCTGTTTCGATCGACAGTTCGCTCGAAGGGGCCTTGCTTCTCGTCCTCTTTGAACTGTCCCACGGCCTCGAAGAAATGGTTTCGACAAGAGCCAAATCGGCCTTGCATAACCTCAACAATTTAGCTCCGAAATTTGCCCAAGTGATCGATGAGAATGGGATCATCTTCGAAAAATCGGTCAAAGAGATCTCTGTCGGCACCAAAGTTCTCGTAAAAAATGGGGAGATCGTCCCGTTGGACGGAAAAGTGGTCGAAGGGTCGAGTTCTGTCAATCTCGTCCATTTGACAGGAGAGAGCATTCCAGATCCGAAAACAGTTGGCGATCCAGTGCCGGCAGGCGCCCGCAATTTAGAGGCGGCCCTCGTAGTTGAAGTAGAGAGAAAATCGGCCGATTCCACTCTTTCCAAGATGATCCAATTGATCACCCAAGCACAAGAGGCAAAGCCCCGCATCCAGAGATGGCTCGACCGGTTCGGCAAACGCTATGCCACTCTGATCATCTCCCTCACTTTTTTACTGGCTCTTTCCCTCCCTTTTTTATTGGCCATCTCCTTTTTTGGACGGGAAGGGTCGATCTACCGCTCTCTTGCCTTCCTCATCGCCGCTTCTCCTTGCGCCCTCATTATCGCGACGCCTACCGCCTATTTGAGCGCGATCAGCGCCTGCGCCCGGAAAGGGATCCTCCTCAAAGGGGGAATCACTCTCGATGCCCTCGCCTCTTGCTCTACGATCGCTTTTGACAAAACAGGGACCCTCACAACGGGCGATCTAGAATGCACCTCGATCGAGCCATTAGGCAAAGCAGCCCTTTCTCCCGATGAGGCGCTCTCAGTTGCTTATGGGTTAGAGCGGCATGTGGTCCATCCTATTTCGGCTGCGATCTGCGGCCTCGCCCAAAAGAAAAAAATCGCCGCGGCTGAAATTAACTCGTTCAAATCTATCCCAGGATTTGGGCTTCAAGGGATCTACCAAGGGGAGCCTGTCTCTATCGGACTTCCAGAAAAAGATCTCCCGGCAAAAAACGAAGGGCTTGTCCTCGCTGTTTTAAAAACAGGGAAAGGGACTTTTCTTTTCCGATTCGCTGACCAAGTCCGGAAAGAGAGTCCCCTCCTCATGAAAAAGCTGAAAGAAGAGAATCTCAGGCCGATTATGTTGACGGGCGATCATGAATACAACGCACGCTTTGTGGGGAAACTCCTTGGCCTTGAGGAAATTTATGCAGATCTTCGACCTGAGGACAAACTCAATAAAGTTGCAGAGTTATCTAAAACACAAGGACTTGCAATGGTTGGAGACGGGATCAACGATGCCCCTGCGCTCGCTCGCGCGACGGTCGGCATTTCGATGGGCCGAATCGGGAGCGCCACCGCGGTAGATGCTTCCGATGTGGTCCTCCTTAATGACGATCTCCATCTCATAAGCTGGTTATTTTCCAAAGCGCGCCAAACGATGGCCATTGTGAAACAGAATCTCATTTTAGCTCTTGGCGTGATCTTTCTGGCGACCACGCCCTCTCTTCTGGGCCTGATCCCTCTCTGGCTCGCAGTCATACTCCACGAAGGCGGAACAGTTCTTGTCGGTCTAAATAGCCTCAGGCTACTGAGAAAATAACGTGAAGACGCCACGACGCGAAGACGCAAAGATATAAAAATTCGAAAGAAGTCTATTCTTCTTTGGGGGTGCGGGGCCACCCCGCCTCTGTGGTTTTTTATCTCTGTGGTTAATTATTCTTCTTTGGGGTGCGGGGCAACCCCGCCTATTCGGGTATTCTCTGCGTCTTCGCGTCGTGGCGTCTTTGCGTTGATTTCGGCTTTTATTTTTGACGGGTCTCCTGAGCAATACTTTTAATTAATAAGGCGTTCGATTATTTAGAAGGTATGAGCAAATTCCCTCCTCTCACTGCTAAAGAATTGCAGAGCGCCATTGCAAATGAGACAAAAGGTTTTGAGCAGGCTATCCGTTGGATCGAAGAACATATGCCTCCGAAATTCCTCGATGAGGTAGATGGAAATACCCGGATCATCATCGCCCGCAATCTATTGAGCTACGCTTCCCAAGACCGGTTTACGCCGATCTATCTGAAACACCAAGTGATTATCCTTTGCCAAGATGCTCCCAACGTCGATTTGCGGATTCTAAAAGATTATAGCGAATATGGGATCTATTACTACCGGACGTTTGTTTCAAATGAACCTCCTCCGAGAGAAAAAAAAGGGAACTTGCGGATCGCCATCCTCCACTTCCGCAATCTCGGAGCAGATGACAAATTATCTCCAAAGAAAAGAAAAGAGATTTTCGAGATCATCCGAAAGCAAAATCCTGAATGCAGCGACTCCGATATCGATTGCCTCATCGGTAATCTAGGCTCCTCGTTTCTCAATTCCCTGACTCAAGAGCGTCTCCAGATCGCTTTGAATTTACTGCTGCGGGCGCGCAAAGAAGACCGCTGCCAGTATGAAACTCGTATGAATGAAGATTGGAAAGAGCGGGATGCCCCCTCTCTGCAACTCATCATCGCATGGAAAGATGTCCCTCAAGAAGGCTTTCTTTATCGGCTTGCTGAAAGTATCTTCCGGCATGAGCTCGCACTGCAAAAAGTGGTCGCTACCTACATCAACCCCCACAGTCCAGACAGCATCTTGATCCTCTCTTTAGGCCTCCATGGGATCCATGGAAAAGCGGCTTGGGAAGAGGCCGATATCGACGATTTGCTTCGGGAAATCACCTTGCTCAAATACTTCAATACAAATGATGAGATCCATTCGATTTTCGTCCAAAAAGGGATCTTAAGCGGCAATGAAGCCCATTTGATCCGGAATATGGTTTCGTTTGTCCACCAAGCTTTGGTCCATGCGAATCCCTATCTTTATTCCTATGATAACGTTTTAGAAGGGTTCTGCCGCCATCCCGAGATGAGCGCCCAGCTCTGCAAATTATTCTCCGCAAAATTCCATCCAGAAAAGCACGACCTGAAACAATTAGAGGAGAAGAGAGTCAAATTCCAAAAAGAGGTGGAAAAGATCGATACGGGACAACCCAATAATGACGTCCGCCGCAAACATATCTTAAGCCAAGGGCTCTATTTCATCGATTGGACTCTCAAGACCAATTTCTATCAAGCGAACAAGTGTTCCTTTTCTTTCCGGCTCGATCCCAAGTACCTAGACAACGCCCCTTTCGATCGAAAAGAGAAATTCCCCGAAATGCCCTACGGAATCTTTTTCATTCGCGGCATGCATTTCATCGGTTTCAATATCCGCTTCAAAGATCTTGCGCGCGGAGGGGTGAGAACGGTCATTCCTGAACGGATGGAGCAATACCAGCAAGAGAGAAATAATATCTTCTCCGAAGCCTACAATCTCGCTTATACGCAGCAAAAGAAGAACAAAGATATTCCCGAAGGGGGCGCGAAAACCGCCATCCTGCTCGAACCAT
>CAYZHU010000047.1:0-10524 GCA_964477585.1 uncultured bacterium | reverse complement strand
TTTTCGGAAGTAATTTGGCGGTTGTTATAGCCGTCCGAGTCGCAAAGGTAGATTTCGGAGGAATTTTTCATTTTCACTGTATAGATGAGATGGAGGGAGGCAATCCCTTCTACTCCGACGAGATCTTTGAGCAGCGTGTCGGCAAGTCGATGGAGCGGTTTTCGATCTTCTTCTAAGCGCCCTGATATTGGAAAATCGGGATATTTTTTGGAGGACCCTTTTTCGATATCGAAAGCGATCAGAGAAAATCGATTTTGTTGGATTTGAACAGCAAAAACATAGGGGATTTTTTTGAGCTTCCAGAACTTGAGATCAAATTGGGAGCGGACATCGGGAAAATTGAGCGGACTTTCCTCTACTTCTAGGGTGGAAAAGTAACCGCTGGTATTGAGATCAAACTCTAAAACAGATCGAAGTTCCTCTAAGTAGCGCCAATCGGATTGAGGAGGATCGGTGTAGAGCTGACTTAAATAGACCGGTTTTAAAGAAGATCGAGTTGGCAGCGCCACTTCGAGTTCTTCCGTGAAGATCAGGAAAGGGAGGATTAGAAGACTAACGAGTTTCCACATTGCGAAACATAATTGTAAATTCGAGACTGTTTCCTAAAAGTGCGTAATCATTAAAACATGGGAAGGCAAGCTCTGGCAACCGCTTTTTCAAAAACTCCCCATTTTTTTTGCTTTTTGACTCTAAAATTTCACAAGAAATAGGAGTGCCCCATCGATCGATGGTAATTTTCATCTTCACCTCCCCGTACTCAGGAAGATCGAGTGAATTTTGTAAATAGGCGATGATCTGCTCGCTGTAGTTGGGATTCTCGATTTGTTCCACGATTTCAGCATTCGGCCGGAGTTTGGCTGGGATCGAGAGAGTTTGTTTTGAAATCGGTTCCTGAGATACCAACGAATCGAGACTTTTTGCAAGTTCCTCTAAGGGAGTTTCTTCTTTCATTAGCGGTTGGGACGCAGATTTTTTTGGAGAAGATTTTTTTTGGGAAGGGGCAGGCTTCGGTTTTGCAGGGGCAGGTTTAGCCTTTTGTTTAGGCGGAGAAGAGACTGCAACAGCAGGTTGTTTAGCCTGAGTTGAGGTTTTAGCAGGCATCTGAGGTTTTGGGAGGACTCGATTTCTAACTGCAATAGGGCGCTTTGGGGGAGATCGGTAGGTGAAGAGGTGATGGCCGATTAATGCGGCAATGATGAGAACGTGGATAAGAACCACGGCTACCCCGATCTGTTTGGCTCGCGTTAAAGAAAGATATTTTTCTAAGAGCTGTTTCATGTGTGGGGCTTCAAGATGACATCCATCTGTTCAAAACCTGCCGTTTCCAACATATTTTTCAACGATTGGTATGTTCCAAATTGGGCTCTGCTGTCGTGGATAAGCTGCGGGATGGCTTTGGGGTGCCGTTCTTTTTCTGCTTTTAAAACACGTTCTAATTGGGATAAAGCGATCGGTTTGCCTTGATACCAGATCGTGTTGTCTGCGTGGACAGAAATCGAAATGGGGCTATTGGAAGAAGCTTCTTTTTGAGATACGGGGCCAGATTCGGCTAAAGCGACCGAATCGACATCGAGGATGGGAGCGATCAGCATGAAGGTGATAAGAACAACGAAGACCACATCGATCAAAGGTGTGAGATTGATCAGCGGCTCATCGACCGAGTCATCTTCAGGTAGGGATCGGAATCTTTTGCGCATGTTCCGGCTTGCGGTATTGGAGCTCTATCGCGCTTAGAAGAGTCTGTGAAAAATCCTCCATATCGCGCCGATATTCGCGTCCAGCATTTTTCAAGTAATTGTATCCTACAAGGGCAGGGATTGCAACGACGAGGCCAATCACCGTTGTAGCTAAGGCCATGGAAAGGCCTGAGAGCATGGCTGTGTTGCTAGTCGAAAATCCTTTTGCATTGAGTTGGGAAAAAGTGAGGAGGATCCCCCAAACAGTCCCAAGAAGACCTAAAAAAGGTCCTAGCGTGACGATAGTAGAGAGAATGAAGAGATGCTTATCGAGCGTTTTCGATTGTGCGGCGACCGCTGTTTGCACCTGCGCTTCGATGAGCCCTAAATCGGCTTCTGAAAGGAACACCGGACCTTCAGCTGCCTGAGCAAAGAAATGGTTTTTGCTTATGATTTGCAAAGTTTTCTGTTTCATTGCCTTGTAGATTTCAAAATAAGGATGGGGAACTTCCAATAGGTGTTCTTTTGCAGGTTTATTGAATTGGAGATTGAGCGGTTCTTTATCGGAGAATAGAGTAAAAAAATCATCTGATAATTTCTTCATCTTGGCATAGATCCAAGTTTTATGGATCAATACGGTCCAGGAGAGGGCAGAAAGAAGAAATAATCCCCAAAAGATTCCTTTTCCAAACCAATCGGATTGGACGTAAGCGGTGATGAATGGATTTCCGGATGCTAGCATAACTTTACCTAAGAAGGAATAATCTAAACTGCAGCTAAAAGTCAAATGTATTGCTGATTTATATTTTTTTTTAAGGGTTGTTTTGCGAGTTGTGTTTTTGTAAAATGTGTCTCCTTAATAAAAATTTGGCACGGTAATTATGGCAGCAGTAGCAGCACCTATAAATAGCGCGATCTATCGAGGTGGGGAAATGCTCCCTCCTAAGGTAATATACGATCGTCTTTTTGCTCAGGTCCCCATTGCTGAATCCACGGGATTGCTTCCTCCTCTAGCCAAAATAGTCATGGAGTATGTTTTAGAAAGCGCCATATTCGGATGGTATACGGCTTTTACAAAATTATATACAAAGCAAGAGCAAGAAGCGATCAAACTGCCAGCGTTGCCTCCAAATATTGTACAAACTTTCCTTGGCCCTATTACTGCTGAAGAAGCTCGAGCTTTTAGAGTTGAAGAAGGAACTGCTGTCTCTAAAATCTATTCCCTCCGTCTGGTGCATAAAGGCTCTTTGAACGAATATGAAGAGCGATTGGCAAGGTACCGGGAGCATCCGGATGATCCAAATATTGCATCAGCACTTAAATTCCGCTATTTTTGGCCTGCTGCTCAAGCACAGAAAAATACAGTCAATGAAAAATGGGGATGGGCATTGGTATCCAATGACATCTTGACCGGAAGTCGAAACAAACCCTTTGAGAAACAGCAGGCCATGCTTCCAAACAATTGCGAACTGACCACGCTTCCTATCGTTTGCACTTCTGCATTCGACCATGCATTGGCTACAGGAGAGAGACTCTTGAAGGAAGGCAATAAGACGAGAAAATTGAACCAAACCAATGCTACAGTTTTAGAGAGGACCCAAAATAAGTACTTGGCTGTTGGGAGCTTTGCCCCTGACGGCTTGGGCGTCTACTCCAACTTTGGCTTCGGCGGCGATAACTTCGGAGTCGTGGTCATGCGGAAGTTCTTCTTCTAAGGCTATTGGGCTTTGAAATAATTCGAATCAAGTTACAAATTAGTTGATTGTTTTGTAAAATATATGTTTTTAATTAAAAATTAAATGAGATAATTATGGCAGCAGTTGCAGCTCCAACCACAGTAAATAATGCGATCTATCGAAGTGGGGAAATGCTCCTCCCTAAGGTGATATACGATCGTCTTTTGATTGAAAGAGCTCCGATTGCTGAATCCACGGGATTGCTTCCTCCTTTAGCCAAAATAGTCATGGATTATGTTTTAGAAAGCGCCATATTCGGATGGTATACGGCTTTTACAAAATTATATACAAAGCAAGAGCAAGAAGCGATCAAACTGCCAGCGTTGCCTCTCAATATTTTGCAGACTCTCCAAAGTCCTATTACTGCTAAAGAAGCTCGAGCTTTTGGAGTTGCAAAGGAAACTCTTGTCTCTGAAATCTATTCTCTTCGTCTGGTGCATGAGGGCTCTTTGAACGACTATGAAGAGCGATTGGCAAGATATCGGAGAGAACATCTCAATGATCCCGATGCAAAAGCGCTTCAATTTAGACATGTTTGTAATATGGCTAAAGATGAACTTGGAGCTTCACGCAATGAATGGGGATGGGCATTGGTATCCAAAAGCGTCTTGCCTAACAGTCAGTACAAAAGTTATGGCACACAGATAGGCAGCCTTCCTAGTAATTGCCAGCTGCCCGAGTTTTCCATCGCTTGCACCTCAACAATCGACCATGCTCTAACGACAGAAAAGCTATTGCAGGAGAAAAAAGACATATGTTCTTCTATTTATACTCGAGTTTTAGAGACGCATCGCTTTTGTGTTGGCGGCTTTTCCTATCGCGGCTTGCAGATCATCTATGCTGACCATGGCGGTCTTCCTCACGCCGGCGTCGTGGCTGTGCGGTTTTGGAATTAAGCTTAATCTTGTAGAATTTGTCGATATCCGAGAAAATAGACACAATTGAAATATGCGCTACTTTGATTCTCATGCACATTTGAGTTCTCCCGAGATCTTGCCGAACATCGATGGGATTTTGATGCGAGCACGCCTTGCCAAAGTCGAGCGGATCCTCAATATTTGCACCGATCCAGAAACTTTTCGACAAGGGATTATCCTGGCTGGGAAACACCCTGAAATCGGCAATGCAGGCGCCACTACTCCTCACGATGTCGAAAAAGAGGGCGAGGAGGTGTTTCCGATTTTCGCAAAGGCTGCGAAAGAGAACCAACTTGCGGCAATTGGAGAAACGGGGTTGGACTATCACTATCAACATTCCAATCGGAATATCCAAAAAGAGTTTCTCAAACGGTATTTGGAATTGGCATTGGAACATGGACTTCCTGTTATCTTCCATTGCAGAGAGGCGTTTGAAGATCTATTCGCTATTACCGATGCCTATTATCAAAAAGGAGCCCCTGCGATCCTCCACTGTTTCACAGGAACGATAGAGGAGGCAAAAGAGGTAATTCGGCGCGGCTGGTATCTTTCTCTGAGCGGAATTGTCACGTTTAAGAAAAGCGAGGCTTTGAGAGAAGTGGCCAAAATTGTTCCGCTTGCGCAACTTCTAATTGAGACAGACACTCCTTATCTTGCCCCTCAGAGCAGGCGAGGGCAAATCAATGAGCCCGGATACCTTCCTGAGACTGCTGCTTGCATTGCTAAGGCTTGCGCCATTCCGCTCGAAACAGTTGCGGAAGCAACCTTCAAAAACGCTACTGATCTATTTTTTTAGTGGTTGGTTGAAGCTTCCCAGAGGATGGAGGATTGCATGTCTGCCTAGGTTTTCTTGGGAATGTTAGAGGTCTTGCAATCAGTTGCATTCTAGCGTAATCCCTTTCACAGACAGCTCTATATTCTGCACACTGTCTTCTAGAAAACAGTACTCGATTCTCTGTGTAGCCTAGATATGGTTCAGGTGGAGGTTCCCACGGGCTATCTAATTCCAGGGGAGGATCTTCTGCAACGTTTAGATTTAGGCTAGATTGAGAGGAAGAGGGATGTTCAGCAATCGTAGCCAATGGAGAAGTTGAGAGTGTAGCTTCACTTGGCCCAGCACCTCTTTGGTTCTGAGAAACATTAGGAGGAGGAATTTCTCTTGAGTCTAGAGAGGGGGCATCAACAGTTTCGATCATTCCGGTGGGTGGAGGATTGCAAGGGGGTCTAGGGTTTCCTTGTAATTGTAAATGTCGTTTGGCAGTCAGTATTTTCCTAATTTTCCTATCAGAACTCCTGTGAGAGGAGGAGGGATGTTCATCGATCGGAGGTAAAGGAGTAATTTGTCGCTGAGAAGACGACTGACTGCTTGGTAAGGCCGAGTCTCTCAAAGTAGATATTCGTTCAGAAACTTTAGGCGGCTTCTTTCCTTTCGGTGGGGTGTGAGAAATTAGAGGAGGAGATGCAGGAGTAGAGAAAATTGGGCAGAATAGTCTGAACATAGACCAATTAGGTTACCAAGTTACAGAAAAAAAAGAAAAAAAATTCGAAGAGGGGTTTTCGTAGCTATCTTTGACTTGTTTAAATATTTTTTTGTAGTTAAAACGGTTCTTTATGGCGGTAAAAACAGGAATAGTTTCCAACACGTTTATCTGGAGAAGGGTCCATTCCCTAATGGGTCTTTGGCTCATCTTGTATTTATTGGAACACCTGATCGTCAATTCGCAAGCGGCCCTTTGGATAGGAGATCATGGAAGCGGATTCGTCCGATTGGTCAATTCATTGGAATCGCTCCCGTACTTACAGGTAATAGAGATCGTATTCATTGGAGTTCCTCTCTTGATTCATGGAGTCTGGGGAATCAAGAGGGCTCTATCTGCCAAGACATCTCCTCTGGAATATAGCCGCAATCGCGCCTTCAATTGGCAAAGGCTCACCTCTTGGATTTTGTTGGTCGGGATCGTGGCCCATGTGGTGCAAATGCGGTTTTTGCAAATGCCGAGAGAGGTGATGGTTGGGTATGAAAAATTCTATGAGACGCGCGTTTCCTTTGATGAGGGGTTGCTTACTTTAGCGCCTAAAGTGGGAGTTAGATTGGCCCCAAGTTTGAAGGCAAATGAAGTGGTGGTGGTCGCTCCCAGCCCAGGCAAGGCGATGTTATTCATGGTGCGAGATACTTTCAAAAGCCCTGTTATGATGGTTTTGTATACGATTTTTGTCTTGGCGGCAGCCTTTCATGCGTTCAATGGTTTTTGGACTTCGTTGATCACCTGGGGCGCAATTTTATCTTATCGGTCGCAGAAAGCGATGCTGCCCATTGCTTGGTTTGGGATCGGATTGTTGTCTTTCCTAGGACTTGCTGCAATATGGGGCAGCTACTGGATCAATCTCCGGAATTAAAAGATGAATAAGAAAAAAGAAGTGGTAGTTGTGGGAGGCGGGCTTGCGGGGCTTGCTGCGACTATGAAGCTTGCGGAGAAAGGATGCCATGTAAATTTGGTCTCTGTAACGAAGGTGAGAAGATCCCATTCAGTCTGCGCTCAAGGAGGGATCAATATCGCAGTCAATCTGAAGGGAGAGGACGATTCCCCTATTATCCACGCCTACGATTCGATCAAGGGGGGCGATTTTCTTGCGAACCAGCCGCCCGTTTTAGAGATGTGTTTGGCAGGACCTGCCATTTTGAGGATGATGGATCGGATCGGCTGTCCTTTCAATCGGACCGATGAGGGGCATGTCGATTTTCGCCGTTTTGGAGGGACGCTGTACCACAGAACTGCTTTCTGCGGCGCCTCGACAGGCCAACAGCTTCTCTATTCTCTCGATGAGCAAGTGCGCCGCTATGAAGCGCAGGGGCTTGTGACCAAGTATGAAAACCATGAATTTTTACGTTTGGTCCTCGATAAAGAAGGACGCGCACGCGGGATCGTAATGCACGATCTATTCGATTTGAAGCTCCAAGTGTTGAAAGGGGATGCCGTTGTGATTGCGACGGGGGGATTGGGATTGATTTATAAGAAATCGACCAATTCAACTTTCTGTACGGGAGCAGCCAATGGGCGCCTCTTCATGCAGGGAATGAAATATGCCAATGGTGAATTTATCCAGATTCACCCCACGTGCATCCCTGGGGCTGACAAAATGAGGCTGATTTCTGAGTCGGTCCGAGGCGAAGGGGGGCGCATTTGGGTTCCTGGAGACTCGTCGAAAAAGATGGCCTTTCCCGATGGGTCGACGAGACCTTGCGGCAAGACGGGCGAACCTTGGTATTTTCTGGAAGAGATGTATCCTTCGTTTGGGAATCTGGTCCCTCGCGATATCGGGTCGCGCGAAGTGCTTCGTGTGTGTGAAGCTGGACTCGGGGTCGATGGAAAATTGCAAGTTTATCTCGATGTGACCCATCTTGCTCCGGAAAAACAGCATAAACTGGAGTCAGTACTCGACATCTACAAAAAATTTACGGGAGAAGATCCGCGGAAAAAGCCGATGCGGATCTGTCCGGGCGTCCATTATACGATGGGAGGAGGGTGGGTCGATTGGCCCGCTGCCGATGATCCTGATCGGTGGAGCCGTTTTAGACAGATGACGAATCTTGCGGGCTGCTTCAATGTGGAGAGTCAGACTATCAATATCATGGGGCCAATCGGCTAGGAGCCAATTCTCTCCTTTCTTGCATTTTCGGAGGGCTTGTCACAGGTGTTGAAGTCCCGCGATACATCGCTAGCCTTTCATCGAGTTATGTAGATACGCCTGAGTCGGTCTATCGAGAGGCGCTCGAAATAGAGGAGAAAACCCAGAAAGAGCTTCTAGCTCGAGAGGGATCTGAAAATGTCCACGAATTGCACGATGAACTTGCCGATTGGATGGTCCGTTACGCAAGTGTGAAGAGAGATAATCCCGATCTGAAAAAAACTCTGGAACAGATCAAAAAAATTCGAGAGCGATATGGAAAGATTTCTCTAAGCGATAGAGGAAATCTCCTCAATCAAACCTATGTGTTTGCCCATCAATTCAAATCGATGCTGGAAGTGGCCCTTGTGATCGTAAAAGGGGCTCTTTTGAGAAATGAATTCCGAGGAGCTCACTTCAAACCTGAATATCCAGAGCGGGATGATGCACATTGGTTGAAAACGACAATTGCGACTTATGAAAAGGATGAACCGAAGATTTCCTACGAAGCTATTGACACGCGCCACCTAGACCCGATAAAGAGAGATTATACTCAAGCTAAAAAAGTGAAGCCGACATTGAAAAATATTCCTGCAAACATCCAGCTGCCATTATGAAATATACACTGCGGATTTTACGAGGGGTACCTGGGAACCAATATTGGGAAGAATTTGAACTCTCTCGCCATGAAGGGGCGAATGTCATTTCCGCTCTCATGGAGATCCAAAAAAATCCGATCAATAAAAAAGGGGAAAAAACAACGCCTGTTGCCTGGGAGCAAGGATGTCTTGAAGAGGTGTGCGGTTCCTGTTCTATGTTGGTCAATGGGAAGCCTCGTCAATCGTGCACAGCGCTCATTGAAAATTACATCAAAGAGACGGGTTCAACTACGATCACGTTGGCCCCTTTCACTAAATTTCCCCTCATCCGCGATCTCTGTGTCGACCGGACAAAAATGTTTGAAGCTCTTAAGAAGGTCCGAGGATGGATTTCCGTTGATGGGACGACTGATACAGGAGAATTTGCCCCTCCGATCAGTCCGGAAGTGCAAGAGGCGATGTATGTCCTTTCAACTTGCATGACTTGCGGCTGTTGCAGCGAGAGTTGTCCTCAGGTGAACAGCAAATCGCCGTTCATGGGGCCTGCAGCCATGTCTCAAATCCGTTTCTTCAACTCCAATCCAACTGGGAAGCTTGAAAAATCAGAACGGCTCCATGCTGCCTTGGGCGAGGAAGGAATTGCAGGATGCGGCAATGCGCAAAATTGCGCCCGCGTCTGTCCCAAAAATATTCCTCTTACCGAATCGCTTGCCCTCATCGGCAGAGAAGCTAGCAAACAGGCAATCAAAGATTTTCTCGGCCTCCCCGATGCGAACTAATAATTTGGAGCGAAGATAACGCAAAGGCGCGGAGACGCAAAGATTATATTTTCACTGCGGCTTTGTGCTTATTTCTTAGGTTTGACGGCTTTCTTTACTTTGTGCTGCGAGAGGCGGACGCCGCGGGTTTGGGCTCCCATAAGATCGATCTCATTGAGGGAGATGAGCTGCGGTTTTTCCCCTTTGTAATGGAGCTCGACGGTGTCATCTGGCCGAGTAGAGAAGTAGAGGAGCTCTCCTTCAAAATAGCGGTAGGATTTATTGAGGATGAATTTGTCGACGATGAACCGTTTGCCCCAGGGATGGCCCGTCTCTTTGTTTTTGTAGATCAAATTGAAGACTTTTTTCTTGTCGGCTACGGCGACGTGGACAATCGCTTCGAAGTATTGTTTTTCAGGAATGGGGACCACTTTGTAGGTGCCATCTTTATGAAGGATCAAGAGTTTGTCGAAATTGGTGCAGGTAAATTGTGTGGGACCTGAGACTTTGGTGCCGACAAATCCCGTTTGGGGATCGTAGCTTACTTTGATCTCTTTCGTCTCGATGGCCCGCATGTCGATATCTTCAATCGCCTTAATCTTCGTTTTGCGGGGAAATTCATTGCCATATTTCTCAAGGAGCCCTCTGAGATAAGCAATGGTGTATTTTTTGACGTTTTTAAGATGCTTTTCCACTTGGCGGAGTGTCTCTTGAAAAATGGCGATCTCTTCCTTATTTTTATCGATGTCATATTGGGAAATGCGGCGGATCGCGATCTGAAGCAGTTTTTCCCGATCTTCGTGAGTAGGCTCGCGGAGGAGTTTTTTTCGGAACGGTTTTAAAGAGTCGGCAAGAGTGTCATGGATCCCTTCAAGGGTCTTTACTTTCTCAATCTTTTTATAGAGGCGGTTTTCAATGAAAATCCGCTCGAGGGTTTTGTAGAAGATTTTTTCGAGGAGTCTCTCTTGCTCGATCTCTAGCTCTTTCTTGAGAAATTCGACCAATCTAGAGGCGTTGTAGCCGAGGATTTCATGGATGTCAGTTTCCCAGGGGAGTCCATCTTTGATCACCATCACTTGGGAATGGAGCGTTACTTCACATTCGGTGAATCCGTAGAGGGCATCGAGGAGCTCTTCGGCATATTGACCGCGGGGAAGCTTGATCTCGATTTC
>CAYZHU010000046.1:0-10744 GCA_964477585.1 uncultured bacterium | reverse complement strand
TAATGGAAACTGAGACAGGAATTTCCTTTTCTAATCAAAAGTTTTGTAAAGGCTGCCTTAAAAAAGGTGATGAGAGCGTCCTCAAGCGAGTTTCTGTCTTTAGGCAGCTCGAGAAGCCTGGCTGTGCCCGTCAATTTCTGAGGAGGAATAACGTAAGGAATCCGTTGCCCTAAGGCAAAAAAGATGGGAAGTATCTCTTTCAAGTCGCCCCGCCGCTGGATCAAATCCCAATCTTGCGCTTTATGGGAGCCAAGCGAAAGCTTTTCATACGAAGATTTGGAAGCAAAGGGAACTTCGGTCGCCAAATGGAGAGTCCCTTTTGGCTTTAAGGCCCCGAATCCTTTTGATGGGACCCGGTCGGCATAGAGATCTATCCCATAACCCCAGGCCCGTATATGAAGGCGGAAGTGCCCCTGTTTTGCCTTGCCAAATACGTAAACGCAATTCTTTTCCAGGTCTTGCTGCAAGGTGAATTCAGCGACTGGGCCTGAGAGGTCCCATTTTAATTCTTTTTTCCCGATTCGTAAAAGAGAAGGATAAGCTTCGATCTCCCAATTCGTCCCAGGGATGACGCACGCAGCCCCAGGCAAGTGGGAAAATGGGATCAACTTTTCAGCAATCGCAATTTTCATGGGAGTCCGACCAAACCGTCCGGTTCATTGGCAACAAGCTTCAACTCGATCAAATCATTCGGTTGAAATGTACTGCTTGGCACCCATACTCGCAAGAAATTATCGGTGTGGCCTGAGAGAAAACCAGGTTTCGCCTCGTCGCTATTTTCCAAAAGAACCCATTTTTTCGTGCCTACAAAACGTTGTCTTAACTCAAATGCACACTTTTCAGCAAGCCTTAAGAGCTCTTGTTTCCTTTGCCGGATTACTTCAGCCGGCACCTGATTCGGATAAAGGGCGGCGCGGGTCCTTTTTCGGGGGCTGTATGGAAACATGTGGACCTTCGCGAATTTTACCCGCTGGATCAACTCGAGAGTATCGGCAAAATCGGCATCTGTCTCGCCTGGAAAGCCGACGATCACATCGGTTGTGAAAGTAAAATCGGGCCTCTTCTCCATGAGCCGCTCCACCGCATCGATGAACATCTGGCGCGTATATTTCCGGTTCATCCGTTTCAAAATCACATTGGATCCCGACTGCAAGACGATATGCATGCTTGGGGCTGTATTTTTTCCGTGTAAAACAGCATTGGCTAGATCGTCATCCACTTCATCTGGATCGATCGATGAGATCCTCAGCCTCTTCAGCCCTTCCACCTGATCGACCGACCGCACTAAATCCGCTAGTCTTCCGCCCCCATCGAAATCGCCCACGTTGATCCCCGTGATGACCACCTCTTTGTAGCCATTCGCGACAAGCCCTTTTACCTCTTGCACTACCTCATCGATCTTTCTCGACCTGGAACGGCCCCGCACGTAAGGGATGATGCAATAGGTGCAAAACGAGTTGCACCCATCTTGGACTTTGACAAACGCTCTTGTATGGCCATCGAATGCCTGGATATTGAATTCGGGAAGGAGCTCTTCTTCAGGAAAAATGGTCTCGATCAGCCGCTCTTTTTGGGCATTGGGGACAATCTCGATCCGCTCATTCATCTCCCGCAGCACATCAGGAGCGCTCTCCGCCATGCATCCTGTGACCGCAACCTTTGCCCTGGGGTGCTTTCTCAATAAAGATCTGATCTGATGCCTTGAAGAGCTATCGGCTCCTTCAGTCACCGTACAGGTATTGACGATGCAGAGATCCGCTTCTTCTTCCTCTTTCGCCGCTACATAGCCCATCTGTCTTAGCTGATCGGCATACCCTTGCGACTCATACTGGTTGGTCCTGCACCCAAGCGTAACTACCTTAAACTTTTTCATGGTGAAGAGTATGCCAGAAAAGAAGATTTAGAGGGTGTCTACAAAGTGATCGATCGCATCTTTTAGCCCTTTTTGCGATCTTTTGCACGTCTAGATCTCGCCTATGGTTTCAGCGTATGTCGAGATCAAGTCCTGCAAAATCTCATCAAAAATGCCTTAAAATCTGCATGACCGCTGACTTTGTAGACACCCTCTTAGGGGGAGATTTAGGACAGGGCTTCCAAAAAAATCCTAAGATCAGTTAAGATCCTTTTTTCAATTTATCTGGGTATATGGAAATTTCACCTGATGTTTCGTTTTTAACGATCGCTGCGGCGATCTTCTTTGTCCTCAATGCGACTGGCCAGATCCCCCTTTTTCTGGCAATGCTCTCCCATTTTGATCACAAGCAGCAACTTAAGATCATCTTCCGGGAACTCGTCTTCGCCCTCATCATCCTCTTCATCTTCATCTTCTTTGGCGATAAAGTGCTCGAGCTCCTCGGAATCACCCGACCCATTATCGGTATTGCGGGCGGCGCCCTCCTCTTCCTGATTTCCCTCACCATGATCTTCCCCAAATCAGTACAAGATGCGGGAGACAAGAAAGCTCCCCTTCAAGAGCCTATGATCATCCCCCTAGCTATCCCTGTTATCACAGGCCCAGGGGCAATCACAACCGTCATGCTCTATGCCCATGAGACGGGAAAACCCCTGTTTGTCGCAGCAGCTGCCTTCTGCGCCTGGGTACCTTCCCTCCTGATCCTCCTTCTTGGCTCATTTATCAAGAAAGGGCTCGGGGAAAAAGGGCTCATTGCTGTGGAGAGGCTCGGGGGGATGTTGGTCTGCCTGATCGGCATCCAGATGCTCACCAGCGGCACCCTCCTTCTAGTAAAAGAATACTTCCAGATAGGGACTTAAGAACCTTAGTTTGGGAGGAATTGCGTAAGAATAGAAACACGGGCTAAGTTTCTTGCTTCTCGAAGAGGAATGTGAAAAGTATCTCTAATATACCTAACAATATTTCCGTCTGGCGGCACGTTTTGTCCAGGGATAATTTCAACGCCCCGACGATTTTCCCAGTTCATTAAAATGTGAGTAGTTCCGTCGGTAGTTCCAACAGTTAATCCTAAATTTGAAATGTAAAAACCAATCATTACAGCAGTATTATTCATAATTGAAAAATTAGGCCGAATTGCTTCGCTCCCTCCTGGATAGACAAACCCGATCCCCTGCGCATTTTCTAATGTTTTGTTAGCGATGATTGATTGAGGAACAGTTAATTCTAACGGCACTGACATACGAACTCCATTTAATTACAATTTAAAGTATCTTTAATTTCTATTAATTATAAAATCAGCCGAAGCAAATTCTCTTGCTTCTTGTTCCCCAAGACCATAATTTTGTATATATCGCCTAGTAACATCATCTATTGTAGCCCTTAGTTCTTCATCTACTGCAATAGCAGGCGAGATCCGCACAGTGTGATATCTTCGCCAATTTTGTAAAGATTCCCTTATAGCGGTAGTTGCTAAAACCAACGTATTACCATCAATACGAAAACCAATTGTTAAATTAGTGAAATTGAAAATTTCGAAACCAGGTATTACTTGCTCACTCCCATGCGGATAAAGAAAACGGACCCCTCGCTGATTATTCAGCATTTCATTTGTAATGATTGATTCAGAAACAGTTAATTCTACTGACATCTATAACTCCATTTTATTTGCAATGATTATACTATAATTAATACTTAACATCAAGAAACTAATATTGGGATAGACGATGGAGAAGGCCCTTCTCAAAGAAAGAAAAGTAGGTATCGCGGCCGAGGATCAGATGGTCGGCAAGCTCTATCCCTATAAGGCGGGAGGCGGCGAGAAGCTGACTAGTCATCTCATGATCTTGAATAGAAGGGGTGGGATCGCCTGAAGGATGGTTGTGGGCGAGGATAAAAGTATGGGCTTGGTGGCGGATCGCCGTATGGAAGATTTCGCGGGGATGGACCGGAAGTTCTGTGAGAGTTCCCTTAGCGATGACCTCAGCATGGGTGCAATTTCGTTTTACATCGCGTGTGACGATGAGGAGCTGTTCCACTTTTTGAGAAAAAAAGTGGGATTTGATGTAGCGATAGACCGCCTCGGGGCTCAGGAGAGACGCACCGAGCTTTTTTTGTTCTAAACGCTGCAGAAGGGCAAAGGCGGCCTTGAGTTGGATCGCTTTGGCATTTCCTATTCCCTTCACTTGTTTGAGCTCTGTGATTGAAGCTTCTTGGAGGGTTTGAAGAGACCCGAAAGTAGAGAGAAGATCTGCGGCCAGCTCCAAGGCAGAACGATTTTGAGTCCCAGATGTAAGAAGGATCGCTAGCAGCTCGCAAGTCGATAGAGCCTCGCTTCCATGTTGCATGAGCCTCTCGCGAGGGCGTTCCTCTTCGGGAAGAGCTTTGAGGTTCATATTGTGACGAATTGGGAAACTTTGTCTTCGAAAGAACGGGGAAATTCAACATCGAGAAGGATGTCGTTCCCTTCATATTCACAAGAGAGAACTTTTCCTAGCTTCATGAGGGTGCTGACCAGAGCATAGTGGCTCTGCGGGACGCGGAGATTGGCTCTTTTTCTCATGAGAGAAATTTCCCGGATCATCAGCTCGGTAAGTGTCTCGAATCCCGTTTTATTTAATGCAGAAATTTCCACAGTTTTGGGATATTTGATCCTCATCTTTTGGGCAATCGACCGATTTTCTGCATTGTCGATTTTATTGAGGACTGTGAGAATCGGGCGATCGAGCGCGCCCAACTCTTCCAACACCTCAAAAGTCGCTTCCGCTTGTTGCTCAGCTTGGGGATTGCTCACATCGATCAAGTGGAGGAGAATATCGGCTTGGACCGCCTCTTCCAAAGTGCTCTTGAATGCAGCAACTAGCTGGTGGGGGATTTTCCGGATGAATCCAACGGTATCGATTAGGAGGATCTGCTGTTTGTTGGGAAGGATAAATTTACGCGTTGTCGGGTCGAGCGTTGCGAAGAGCTTATCTTCGACGAGGACGTCTGCATCGGTAAGAGCTCGGAGCAGAGTCGATTTCCCCACGTTGGTGTAGCCAATGATCGCAAAAGTGGGAATGCCTGTCCTCTCTCGGAGGCGCCGCTGGGTCTGTCTTTGTCTTTTAACTAATTCGAGATCTTTCTGGAGTTTATCGATTTGCCGCCGGATGATCCTTCGGTCGATCTCAATCTGCTTCTCCCCTTCCCCTTTTACAGCGCCGCCGCTGGCACCTCCTGAGCGCTGGCGCCCTAAGTGGGTCCACATTTTCCTCAGGCGGGGCATCTGGTAGCGGAATGTTGCAAGCTCGATTTGGATTCGCGCTTCTCTAGTTTGCGCCCTTTGGGCAAATACGCCTAAAATCAGCTCTGTTCGATCGATGACAGCTTTTCCGAGCTCTTTCTCTAAATTCCTCTGCTGTTGGGGCGAAATCTCATCGTCGAAGATGAGTACATCGCAACGATGATCGATCAAAAGCTGTTTCAGCTCCTCTACCTTCCCGCTTCCGACAAATGTAGCGGGATCGTATTCTCGGATCGGGACGGACAATTTCAGGGCTGTTTCAAGGCCAAAGGTATCCCCTAGCCTCTCCAACTCTTCCAAGTGCTCATCGCACGCCGATTTTTCCTTCGAATTTTTATAGGTCCCAATGAGAAGGGCCCGTTTTTGTTCAGCCGCGAGGTCTTGAAGCCGACCCTGTCCAGATTTTGGTGGAGAGATTATTTCATGCATATTCAAACTCAAGTTCAAGGCCGTCAAATGCAAGCCGCACTTCTGGAGGCAAAAGGGCATTCCCCGCTTCGTGATCGACGGTGTGGCCCAAATGGGTGATCCATGTCTTTTCCGCTCCCGTCTTTTTTGCTATTTCGACTGCTTCTGAAAAGGAGAGATGGATCGGAGAAGGCTCAGGCTTGAGTGCGCCGATCACCAATGTCCTCACCCCTTTTAAGAAATCAATAATCGAAGAGTCGTAATCCTTGATATCGGAAATATAGGCAAAATCTCCAAGCCGGTATCCTTTTACTAACATATCGCCCTGCATGTAGCTGCAATATTGGATAGGCAGTCCCAAAAATTCTTTCTTTCCCTGGTCATGTTCCAATACATCGAAATCAAATTTAGCGCTTAATGTTGCCTTATTTTTGAATAAATAGTCATATCTTTTCTGAAGATCCGAATACGATTCTTTCGATAGGAGGCATGGAACCGGTTTTTCCGTCTTGATGAAGAAAACTCGGAGCTCGTCAATCCCTGCGATATGGTCGTAATGGGTATGGGTCAGAATGAGACCTTCGAGATGGTCGATTCCATACTGGATTGCCTGGGCATGCAAATCGGGCCCGGCATCGATAAGGATCTTTTTCCCTTGGGTCTTGATGAGTCCTGAAGGTCTTTTCCGTTTGTTGAAAGGAGACTTGGACTTGCAGACTGAGCAGCGGCACCCAATCATAGGGACCCCTGACGACGCGCTTGTACCTAAAAACAAAAAGGTGCCTTTCATAGAACACTTAATTATACCATAGCCAGAAATCTTTTTAAATATATTCTAAAGAACTGAAGATGAAATACTTAAAGCTACTTCCTTTCCTAGGAGGGCATGGTAGAGAAGTCCGCGAGAGCCGAGACCGGTAAAGACCCAGGTTTTCGGATTGATTTGGAGGGCAAGAGGCTTATAGCTCCCTTTTGGAGCGATCCTGGCGCCGGCGCGGACTTCAACAACAGAAAAATGGCGGGCTGGGGGATAAAAAGAGGCTACTTTTTCTAGAAGAGGAAGGGCTGTTTGCGGGTCAGGGTCATAAGATGTGTATTGATGTTCATAGGTAGAGCCGATTTGGCAAAGGGTGATCTCCTCAGTTGGAGTGATATGCCCTTGCGAAAGGAGGGCGAAGGGAAGCCTCTCAGGCCAGCGGCAGAGAAGCGTCTGCCCTTTTGTAATCGAAAGGGGTAGGTGCGCGCATTCTGGAAAGGCGAGGATGCTGGCTCCCGTAGCGAGCAAGATGGCGTCAAAAGAGGCCAGTTCTGATAGATTTCCAATAGGTTGTTTCACCCATTTAGCCCCTTTTTGCAGACATGCTTTCCATAATCCTTCGAGATAAAGGCGGGAATAGACGGTAGTCCCTTGGGGTATGAAGAGCCCTGGCGCAGCTGTTGCTTGTGGGATTGGATTTTCTTTCCACCATTCGGCATCAGGCGCAACTTGAGCGGCGAAATCCTTTCTTTGCTCCTCGGTCAAGGCGGGCCTGAAAATTCCGTTCCGGTCAGCGATAGGTTTTCCGAGCATCTCTTGAGCGATTGCAAGAAGCTCAAAAGTGGCTTTCATTCCCTCTTCCGCTCTCCAGGAACGGTAGGCATGTTTCCCGGGAAATGGGTGGAGCAGACCAGTCGATACTCCCGATGCGCCTCCTCCTGGTCCTACTGGATCAAAGAGAGTAGCAGAAACATCTGGAATTTGGAGCAAGTGCCAAAGAGCGCCTAGCCCCGCAAGCCCTGCGCCGACGATGGCGATGTTCATGAAGGAATTTTCACTTTCCCAAGAGTCCCAGGAAAAAGGATCGGTGGGTTGAGGATTTGGTAGCTCTCTGCGGCAAATGTGAAGAAAAAGATCACAGCGGGAGTGAGGATAGCGCAAAATGGGATCATGATAAAAAACCATTCGAGCGCGACAGTGAGTGAGCGCTCCGCTGTTAGAAAAGTTCCATTTGTCAAAAGGGCTGCCAAGATCAAGAGAGTAACAATAAAACCGATTGGGACAAGGGCGATTAGAAATAGGGAAAGGCTGCTCAAAAGGCGCGCTTTAAAAGAATCTAAGATCCGTTTAGCAAAGGAGACTCGCTTGAAAGGTTGCAAAGCTGCAGCAGGGGCAACGAAAAAGAGCAGGCCCAGATTGAACAGGCAAAGAATAAGAGAGGAGGCGATCAGCAAAAAAGGAGCGAAAGAGAAGACCACACTGAAGAAATCGCCAATGAAGGGAATCTCTTTTAAAAGAAAAAATAATCCCAACAAAATCCAGAGAAATAAATAGACAAGGACCGGTGGGATTGAGAGATAAGAAGTCCCCAGAATGAGATCCAAAGAACCGGAGATGAGGCGGCGCAAATCGAGAGCGAGCTGTTTCGATTCGTGGTAGTGGATTTTTATCAGGAGCGTGCCCAAAGCTAATAGAAAGCCGGAACAGAGGAGGATGGGTAAAAACAAGAGGCTCATTGCGATCCAATCGCTAGCCTCAAAAGCTACCGCCCGGCAAAAAACAATGAAAATTCCGCAAAGGAAAAGTACTGGAAACGCGAGGATCGTTTTTTTCCGTGAAAAAGAAGAAAACACCGCACGATTGAAAGCTTTTTCAATATCTGCCCAGTTCATGGTGAAGCATTATACAGAATAGATATTAAATTGTATATTGTGTATCCTTCGTCCCCCTTATGGTTTCTTCAATTTGTCCTTTGAAAGTGAGCCTGCTGAAAGAATGGCTGCATGAGCAAATCCTCCGCCCTTATTTAGAGGCGATTGAGAGGTTGATCCAAGCTTGGAATGGAGTCGATTTTTTCTCGATTTATCAACCTAAACTCTCGTTTAAAAGTAGACTCATCTCCCTTTTGATTGGAATTGTCTTGCTCATCCCTTTCTTCAATATCATCGTGTGGAAAGGATGGAATGTATTTGGCCATCCCGAAATTTTAAGCCCCATCTATGCACATGGATCAAGGGAGATCGAAAGGCTCCCCTCTTTCTCTCTGCCAGAGACGCAAGATTAATTAAAACCTGTGGAGATCGTCCTCCAGCAACAGAGAGAACCTGACAAGATCGAGAGATTCCGCTATTCCGAAACGACGAAGAAGGGTCTCTTCTATTTTGATTGGACAGAAGAACATTTAGATAAAGAAATCATCATCACTGAAAACTATCCTGGAAAAAACACTTCTAGGTCTCGCTACACCAAAGATTGGCATCTTTTGGAATACGAATACAAAGGAGTCCGTGGAGATGATTATTTAAAAGCCTGGGTCGACAACCGATCTATTCATGTTCTTGCTACCCGAGGGACAAAGCGTCATGAAAGGAAATTTCTTCTCCACAAGCCTTATCCTTTTATCCAACAGCCTACTTGGGGATTTATTAATTTCCTCCGCTCTCCTGACAAAAGTCTCGATTTTTATGGTGTCCATCCAGAATATCTCCTATTTGCCCACCTGGTCGCTAAAAAAGGAAAGATCGAAATGGTGGAAGGGTACGGCCCTCTACAAAAAGTGACTATTCTGACTCCTGGCATCCCGATCTCGGTCGGGGAATTGTGGTTCCATCCTGAAACCCATCGATTGCACAAAATGATAGCCAATTCTTCAACCACCCATTTTGTTGGAAAATTATGACCATCTGTCCCATCCGAGTCCCCTTATTGAAAGAATGGCTGCATGAAGAAGCGCTCCGACCCTATTTGGAAGCGATAGAGAGATTGATCCGAGCTTGGCGAGGAGTCGATTTCCACTCGATTTTCCAAAACAAGCTCAGCTGGAAAGAGAGGATCATTTCCCTCGTCGTTGGCATACTTCTCCTCATCCCGCTTTTCAATATCGCCGTATGGAAAGGATGGGTCGCTTTTGGCAACCCTGAAGTTTTAAGCCCCCCATTTGCATCGGGATCGGGATATAAAGAATTTCTTTTTCCAACTCCCTCTGAGCGGCTCTTACAAATGGATGACTCTCCAGTAGAAGTCGCAGCAGCTCCCCCATTCCTCGTTGAAGAAACGGCCGCTCTCCCCTTCAAAACCGAACAGATGGACTATTCGGAAACTGATGGAAAGGGGCTCATCTATTCCCATTGGAAAATAGATTATTTCCAAGATAAAATCATGGTGTGGAAAGAAAATACTCACGAAAAGGTCCGCTCTCGCTACACCCATAAGTGGGAACTGCAGGAATATGAGTTTCGAAGCGCTGACGGTAAAAACTTCCTCCATGCTATCCTTCATGGGAAAAAGATCCATGTCAAAGCGGGAAGGCCTGGCCATCATGGAGAAAAAGTCCTGATTTTGAAAGAACACTACCCCTGGGCGCAGCAGCCGAACTTCATGTTCCGGGCATTTGTTGAATCTAAAGATCGCCAACGGCAATTTTATGGATTGAACCCGGAGGGAAACATTTCACTTGTCCATTGCATTGCGGAAAAAACAGGAGAAGAAGAGTGGAATGAAAAGGGAAACAAAATAAAAGTAATGAAAATCGAGACTCGAGGCACTGGGTTCTACTTATGGCTGAAAAACAAGGCTTGGGTCGATACCGCTACAGGAAATCTCCGAAAATTTGTCTGTAAATTACCCCACCTCACCATTCATACCCTTTGAATTGATCGGTAGCCCGGATTAAGGCATCGCAGATGCCCGGTTCGCTCGCCGCATGCCCTGCATCTTGGATTATCTCAAATTCCGCCTGGGGCCATGCTTTGTGAAGCTCCCAAGCGCTCTCCATCGGGCAGACGATATCATATCGCCCCTGTACGATAAAGGCGGGGATTTTCCTGATTTTATCTACATGTTCAATCAGCCAATTATCGGTCTTGAAAAAACAGTTGTTGATGAAATAATGGCATTCGATCCGGGCGATCGCATCGGCATGGGACAGCTCTGTAAATTGAAGAAAAAGATTGGGATCGAAGATGAGTTTGAGAGTAGCTCCTTCCCAGGCTGACCAAGCCGATGCAGCCCTTCTTCTCTCCGCCTCATTTGATGAAGTTAGGCGCCGATAATAGGCTTGCATGAGATCTCCCCTCTCATTTTCTGGAATGGGGTCGAGATACTTTTCCCATTCGTCCGGAAATAAGTGGTGAGCGCCAAATTGACAAAACCAGCGGAGTTCCTAGAT
>CAYZHU010000045.1:4207-11072 GCA_964477585.1 uncultured bacterium | reverse complement strand
GTGAGCGTTGGCGAAATATTTTTCCACGTGGGGCGATTGGCTGATGGGAAGATGGGAAAACATGCCGCTTCCAAAATTATTGGAGATGACGAGATAAACAGGAAATTGTGTTTGTTTCAAAAGGCTGAGGGAATTGAGATCATGAAGGGCCGTCTGGTCGCCGATAAAGGCGAGCAGGGGAGTTTTGAGGCCAAAGCTCAATCCTACTGCAGTTGCGATGTTCCCATCAATGCCAGAGAGGCCTCGGTTGCAGAAAAAACTTCTGCATCTTTTTGGAAAAAAGAAATGGTCTGCATCGCGGATTGGCATCCCGCTTCCAAAATAGGCGGCTGCATCGGGCGGAAGGGTTTCGCTTAGGATCCGCATCGCATGGGCTTCTGTGAAGGGAAGATCCTGTTGAAAATGGGATTCGATGATCGCATGGAATTCTTGATCGAGCTCTTGCCAAGAAGATAACCATTGTGGATCGGTTCCCGCTTCGAAATTTCGGCAAAATTCGTCTTCGTCGGCTTGGATTCGCTCTGTAATAAGACGCGGCGGATCGATCAAATGGGGGCGAGATCCAATATGAAGGCAAGGCTGCGTAATCCAATCGAGCAATTTTTTGGAGGTGAGCCTTTCTCCAAAATGGAGGATTAGGTCGGGTTTTAGATCGACGCCTCTCTTCAGGATCCAGTCAAAGTTGCGGATCTGCTCATCGGTGGGGAAGATGCGGGCTTGAGAAAGGATGTCGGCAAAGATGGGCCATTTGAGGCGTCTGCCCATTTCCAAAATAGGTCTTGGGTCAACGCCGCGGCCAATGAGGATAACGCCGCGGGAGCAGGGGGCTTTTCTGGGAGAGGGGACCTGTTTGGAGTAGGAGAGGGGAATTGGGTTACCAAAAGGGCCGGTTTGGTTGAAATTGTAGGGTTCGCGGAATTGGCAATTGATTTGGACCGGTCCCGCTGGATTTTGGGAAGCGTGGAAAACAGCTTGGGCGGCAATGGACCGGAAATAGTTTTCATCGAGTGTGGGAGGAAGATCGGTTTGCCAACGGACAAACGGGTGGAAGATCTTTACCTGATCAGTCGCTTGGTTGGCGCCGCAGTCTCTCAGTTCTGCTGGACGATCGGCTGTGAGGAGGATGAGGGGGATGCAGCTATGGTGCGCTTCCATAACGGCTGGGAGGAGGTTGCCGACAGCGGTCCCCGACGTGACGATAATAGCGGCTGGTTTTTTCGAGCCGGCTGCAGCGCCAAGCCCTAAAAATCCCAATCCCCGCTCATCGTAGTGGACAAGTGTCTTGGCTTTTGGATGATCGGCCGCTGCTAACACCAGCGGCGTGCAGCGGGAGCCGGGGGCGATGCAAAATAGTTCGACTCCCTGTTGGATGAGTTGATCAATGATCCAAAATGCCTGCATAGAGCCTTAATTTCTGGTTCATTTCTTCCCATTCCTCCATCGGGTCTGATCCTTCGACAATCCCTGCGCCGGTGTAGAGTTTGACGGTGTTTCCTTGGATCAGACAGGAGCGGATCCCGACAAGCCAATCCGAGGAATCTGGGGTGCTCCATCCGATGGCGCCTCCATAAAGGCCCCGCTCGAACGGTTCGAGTTTGTGGATGAGCTGGAACGATTTTTTTTTGGGAAGGCCGCAGAGGGCGGGCGTCGGATGGAGCGCGCTTAAGAGATGGCTGTCAGAGATCCCTTCCTTCAAGTGCGCGCGGCATTTGCTATAGATGTGCTGCACGTTTTGAGTCGAATGGACAGTGAGGGGAGTGAAAGAGGGGGAAGATTCGCAGAAGGGGTGAAGGGTCTCTTGCAAGTAGGTTTGGACGTAGGAAAATTCTCGAAGGTCTTTCTTCGAGGAGAGGAGCTGGAGTTTCAGCTGGTCGTCTTCAAAGGGGCTTTTACCTCTTTTCCGCGTGCCGGCTACCGCTTCGCTTTCGACGATCCTCCCTTTTCGGGCAAAGAGCCTTTCAGGAGAGGCGCCTAAAAAAGAAAAAAGCGGTGTTTGGATACAGAAGAGATAGGCTCCTTGCGCCCTGCTTTTAAGCGAGGCTGTAATTGCGAGTGGATCTAAAGCTGTTTCGAACTCGAGAGTAAGACAGCGGGCGAGGACCACTTTATGGATCTCTTTTTTCCGGATCATCTCGATTGCTTTTTCCACATTTTCCATCCACTGGTCTTGATCGGGAGAGAAGGCATGCTTGATCGCTTTGAAAGATGCGGGAGTAGGGAGGTGTTCGACCCGCTCGATTTTTTGAGGCAGATCGATCGCAGAGAAAAAAGGGTGGATATGGAACTTGCAGTTAGGAGGAGGGAAATTCCCTTCTCGGTCGCACCAATAGATGCTCATAGTTTCTCACCGACATAGAGGGAGACGGCGCCAAGGGCCATCGTCTTCCGATCGATCACTCGGAATCCTCCCTTTTCCATGAGAAAGCAAAATTCTTTTCCGGAGGGAAAAGTCTCAATGGTTTGATTGAGATATTGATAGGCGTGAGGATCTTTCGAGATCCAGCCGCCAATCCGAGGGAGGATATGGCGAAGATAGAAGAGATAAAAGGGTCGGATGATTTTGGGCGGGAGAGAAAATTCCAGGATGAGACACCTTCCGCGAGGCTTGAGAACGCGGAAGATCTCTTTGAAGGAAGTGAGCGGATCGGTCACGTTCCTGATCCCAAATGAAAAGGTGGCTGCATCGAATTGAGCGTCGGGGAAGGGGATTTTTTCAGCGTCCCCAATCTTGAATTCAACGTTAGGAGCGGAAATCTTTTTCTTTGCGATTTCGAGCATTTCGAAAGATAAATCGATCCCGATGGCCGTTTCGACTTTATCTAGACAGGCGATGATTTGATCGCCGGTCCCAGTGGCCAGATCGAGTAGTTTTCCGTTTGGCGGCAAATAAGCGGAACACTTTTTTCTCCACGACCGATCTTGGCCAAAAGAGACAATCCGGTTGATCTGATCGTATGAACCAGAGATCCGGTCGAAAATCTTCCAAGACTCTTTTCTAGAAGGATTGACCGCGAGGGCGGGAAGCGCTAACCCTCCGATCAGGAAAAAGAGGAGTCTTCCCTGTTGAAAAACGATCGGATAAAGATCGCAGCAGCCGACAAAGAGAAAGAGGATGAGGATGGGAGTAAGAGAAGGATCAGTTCGGGAAAGGGTCGATAAAAAGAGGAGAAAGGCGGCAAGAGAGATGAGTCCTGTTTCGGAGGCGAGAAAGAGGAAGATATTGTGGGCTCCTGTCTTGGCTGTTTCTGAATCGATCCGAGGGGGAAAATATTCGGGCGATCGGGCTGAGAATTGGCTGAATCCAATGCCGAGCAAAGGATGGGTTTTGATCATTTTCAGGGCGATATTTTGCTGGGCGATCCGGATACTATCTCCCTTTTGCGCTGCTTCGTTATAATTGACTATCCCACCCCGATGGACAAATTGATTGAAGAGGAGAATAGAAGATGCGGCTACGGAGAAAAGGATCATAGTTTTCAAATAACGGGGGGCGGGCCGATTGAGGAAAATCCAAGCAAGAGTTCCCAAACTCCATCCGAAGAGGGCTGAACGGGAATAGGTGGTGCAAAGAGCAAAAAATTGGATCGGCAAGGTGTAGAGGAGGATGCGAAAGCGATGGATTAGAGAATAGGTTGCGAGAAGAGAGAGAGCTAAAAGACCGCCGAGGACATTGGGATGAGGCATCGTTCCCGATGAGCGGATAACCGTTACGGTGTCGGAAACGCGGTGGAAAAGAGTATCCAAGAGCCAGCGGCTCCCGCCCGGGACTTCGATCGCGGGGCTCTTTCCATGACCGATCCTCTGTTCTCCAAAAAGACGGAGTCCCAAAGACTCCTGGTGGAAATATTGGGCGATCGCGATCCCTGCTTGTATCAGAGCAGCGGCCACTAAAGATATCAAGATCCATTCGGTTAATTTTTTCCTCTCTTCTTCTGAAAAGGCCGACCTTATAAAAGAAACGAGTAGGATGGGGGTGAGGAGCTGTAGGAGACGAACGTAGGGGAGGGGATAGTGGGCGAAAGGGGAGGCGGCGATCGATCCGATCGAACAGCCTAAAATAATCCAAAGAAAAAGAGAGCCCTTTTCTAAAAAGAATTTTTTCCAGGGGACTTTAAGCCAAAATAGGGCAAGCCCCAAAAGGAGCAGCGCGATCAAGTCGGAAATGTAGAAATAAATTTTTTTGTCGTAGTATTTCGGGACAACCAGCCCATCAGGGATCAGACTTAAAGAGAAAAAGCGGAAGAGCTTATCGTATTTATGCTCGATCGGGATGATGAAGGCCAGCGCGATCAATAAAGAGGCAGCCAGAACAAATTTTTTCGTACGCATTTCCAAGAAAGTGTCTCTCTCGAAAGAGATTCATTCAAGAGGTTTTTTTTAGTTTTATTAATGACTGTGTTTATTATAATTAAATAGTAAGAAATAAAAATTTTGAGGAAAAAATGATTGCTTTAGATTCAATTACAACCAATTCGTCTTTTTCTACTACTCAAACGGAGAGCATATCGGAAGAGGGATTTCCCGATTTCTCTTCTCTAGAAGAATTAATGCGAGTAATAGAACAATCGGAAATCGATTATAAGGAAGCGAAAATAGCTTTTGATCGCTACTTCCAAGAACTTCAAGAAATGGAAGGTTTGACTACAGAAGAGAAATACACATTAGAAGTATTCGGACATGCTCTTTATCTGATGATGTTGTTCGAGAAAGATGGGCCTGCCGATGAGCAGATCGCCGTTTTTTATCAATTGGACCGAATGATCCAAGAAAATAATTATAGCCCATTAGATTTTTTCCGTAGCGGTATGGAAGATCCAGAGGCGCTTGTGATAAGAGGCTTGGTTTACAAGGCAAATCACGACGATAGAGGCGATGAGATGATCGTACAATCGGCAAAAGAGGGAGAGTTTTTTGCAATTGCGATCTTAAAAGCGATGGGAAAGGAAGTTCCACCGGTTTCATTCGAACTTTCTCCAGAATCATATGATTACAGAAAGGCTCATATCCATTTTTTAAATCAAGAGTATCCCCAAGCGATTGCTATTTTAGATGAGATGGAAGATTCATGGGAGGCAAAATCTTTGCAAGGTTATTGCTATTTGATGAATGGAGAAATTGACAAGGCTGTCCAGAATTTTTCCGCTCTTATCGAAGAAGGAGAAGATATAGACGAAGTGGAATATGGCTATATGCTTGCTACCCATCTTCAGGGAAAAATGGAAATGCCGGATAGTTACGATTCATCTATCAAGATGGTCGCAGCTTTGATCGCTTCTCAGATCTAATCATTTTCTATACGGTGCTACACAGTTGACTATCGACATGCATCTTTGTAGCACCTCTCTTGGCAGCATCCATTTTTGAATCATGGATCTTACTGCCGCCAATCCAGTATTGACACTTGAATAAGACTGTTCCAAATTTTCTTTTCTATCGTCAGTCCAAACTTCTCTAGGCTCATTATGATAATTTCTGGTTACCTGTTGCTGGATATTTGCTTTTACATACTGATTGATCAAGGAAATCGCATCGTCTGGTAGATTGCTTGCTCTTTCTGCGCAATTAGGACAAATAGCGAGGTGTAATTGAACCATAGGACTTAATGCTATTGCTGACATAATTTCTCCAATTTTAAAGTAAATTATATCACATTAATTAGATTCAGGTTATATATTTCAGTCCCGATATTCGTTTCTGCGTTTTTGTTATTCTGAGCCATTCTGTGCTGATTTTGGAATCTAATGAGGATAAGATTCTTGGATGCACAGAATGTAGCAGAATCGCAGAATGGAAAAAGTAGAATCAAGATCGCGAGAACCTCTTTCTCTCGTTTTCGGTGAGATAGATCTTCCGGAGGCGGATGTGGTTGGGGGTCACCTCGACGAGTTCGTCGTCGGCTATGTAGTCGATCGCCTGCTCGAGGGTGAATTTGCGAGGAGGCGTCAAGATGATGTTCTCATCGCTTCCAGCAGCCCTGACGTTGGTCAGCTGCTTGGCCTTCGTCGCATTGACGACAATGTCGTTATCGCGCGAATGCTCGCCGCAAACCATCCCTTCATAGACCTCATCGCCTGGCTTGACGAAGAGCGATCCCCGCTCTTGGAGATTGAAAAGGGCATAGCCGTTGGCCTTTCCGCTGTTATTGGAGATGAGAACGCCGCGGCTTCTCCCTGCCATATCCCCTTTCCAGGGGGCAAAGGTTTCGAAAATCGAGGTGAGGATCCCAAGACCTGAGGTGCGTGTGAGAAAGTCGTTTCGGTAGCCCATAAGACCGCGCGTGGGAACGAGAAACTGCATGGTGGTAAGACCATGCTCTGATGTTTCGAGAGCGCGCATCTCTCCTTTTCGGCGCGAGAGGTCTTCAATTACTGTACCGGAGAAGTTTTCAGGCACTTCTACATGGACCCGTTCCATAGGCTCCATCAAGACCCCATCAACTGTTTTGGTGATTACTTTTGGCTTCGAGATGGCGATCTCAAAATCTTCCCGTCTCATCGCTTCGATCAAGACGGCCAGGTGAAGCTCGCCTCGTCCGCAGACGCGGATCGAATCGTCCCGTCCCGGGATCTCTTCGATCTTAAGAGAGATATTGGCCTTTTTCTCTTTCATGAGCCGCTCTCTCAATTTGTTCATCGTGATGTGCTTCCCATCTTTTCCGGCAAATGGGCTCGAATTGACCATGAATTCCACCGAAACGGTCGGTTCTGCGAGCGTGATAGGAGGAAGTTGGACGACCTTGTCTTGGGAGCTGATCGTATCTCCAATTTCCACTTCGGGGATGCCCGATAAGCTCACGATATCGCCGGCGCCTGCATCTTCCACTTCAACTTTCTTAAGGCCGAGGTGCCCTTCGATCCGGGAGATT
>CAYZHU010000045.1:0-4197 GCA_964477585.1 uncultured bacterium | reverse complement strand
AGATTTTATGGTTCGTATGGTTCCCGTTTCGATCTACTCGGGTCACCACGTCTCCCTTCTTAATTTTTCCTTCCAAGATCCGTCCGCTTGCTTGACGGCCGACATAATCGTCGTAGCTGAGCGTCGCCGCTTGCATGAGGAAGGGGAGCTCGAGATTGCCGCTCGGGGCTGGGGCCGCTTTGAGGATTAGGTCAAAGAGAGGGATAAGATCTTTTGGCTCGTCGCCGAGTTTCGCTATAGCATAGCCGTTGAAGCCAGAGGCGTAAATGTAGGGAAAATCGAGCTGCTCATCGTTGGCACCAAGCTCGAGGAAGAGATCAAAGGCGAGATTGAGGGCCCGGTCGGGGTTGGCGTGAGGGCGGTCGATCTTGTTTAAGACGACAATTGGGCGAAGGCCCATTTTGAGCGCTTGGGAGAGGACAAAACGGGTCTGCGGCATAGGCCCTTCTTGGGCGTCGATGAGGAGGAGGACAGAATTGACCATCCCCAACACCCGTTCCACTTCGCCTGAGAAGTCGGCGTGGCCTGGCGTGTCTATGATATTGATTTTAAAGTCTTTATAATAAACGCAGGTGTGCTTGGCGAAGATCGTGATTCCCCGTTCCCTTTCTTGGTCATAGCTATCCATGACCCGCTCAGGAATTTTTTCATTTTCTCGGAAGATATTCGATTGCTTGAGCAAATTGTCGAGCAAAGTGGTTTTGCCGTGGTCGATGTGTGCGATGATTGCGATATTTCTGATTTTTTTTGGGTCGTACATTTTTCGTTTTTGGTTATTGGAAGCAGTTTAACCGGTAAACTATTTAATTTCTAGGGAGAAATCCTTGATTAAATCCTAAAAAATGGCTTATACTGCATGACAAGAGAGAGCAGGTTGGATGGAAATTCATGAAGAAGTAGAGGAAAAAATTTACCAGCAAGGTTCTGATCTATTGGAGTCGAAAACGGGCCGTATCGATGATCTTTTGAAAGAAAAGCTCGAAAAGGCGTTCCATAAGCAGACTTCCAAAGTGCGGCTGCATGATATCGCAAAGATCGCATGCGAACACTCCCCTATTGACCTCGCCTATGCCGCTTCCCATCTGCCCCCCAATGTCCGTCCCGTCCTCTATGAGAATCTCCCCAATCGAGACGCAAAGGTTAAATTCCTCGTCAATACCGATAGCGATACCCGCTTAGCTCTGTTCCGGCAGCTCGATGACGCAGAACTGAAGAAAATTTTTGAGCGGATGCCTACAGACGAAGCGGTCTGGCTCGTCGAAGATATGCCCGAGCGGAGATTCCGCAGGCTTATGGAGCTGATCGATTCGAAAAAAGCGGGAAGGATCCGGGAGCTCAAGAAGCATGACCGGAAGAGCGCCGGCCGCCTCATGACCTCCGAATTTTTCGCCTTTATGATGGATATGACCATCGGAGAGGCGGCAGCCTATATCCGGGACAATCCACGGATCGATTTCACGAATGGAATTTTTATTTTGAATCATGCGGGAGAGCTGCAAGGATATGTCCCTGCCCGCAACATGATGATCAACCCCTCCAATACCCCTTTAAGGCAGGTGATGCGACCTGTCCTTCACAAAGTGACGGCCGACGCGACCCGCGAAGAGGTGATCGATCTCGTCGAAAGATATAAGATTTCCTCCCTTCCCGTCGTCGATATCGATAATTATCTCGTCGGGGTGATCGCCCATGAAGATATCGTAGAGGCGATGGAAGATCTGGCCGATGAGACGATTGCCAGGATGGCAGGTACGAATGAAAAATTTACTTCCCATGATCCAATCATCCGAAGATTTTTGACCCGCGCCCCTTGGCTTTTCGTCACGCTCCTCGCAGGGCTTATCAATGTAGGGGTGATGTCCTCCTTCCAGAAGCACGAAGGGGGAATTCTCACGTTCGCGCTCTTTTTCGTCCCTCTCATTACGGGGATGTCGGGCAATATCGGCCTGCAGTGCAGCACAGTCCTTATCCGCGTGATGGCAATGGGGGGGCTCTCCTCGGGCAGCCGCAAAGAGACGATTGTGAAAGAGCTTTTGAGCGGCCTCTTTACAGGGGCGATTTTTGGCGTCGGGTGCGGCCTCATCATCTATATGCTCGATTGGGTCAGCGGCGGCGCTCTCGGCTCCTCGACCCCTTTTGCCGTCGCGGCGATTGTGAGCATCGGCCTGATCGGCGGCTGCTTCGCGGGGACTTTCCTCGGGGTCTTTTCTCCTCTCTTCTTCGCCCGGATCGGCGTAGATCCTGCTATTTCCGCAGGCCCTATCGTCACAGCTTTCAATGATTTCCTCTCGATGACGATCTACTTTGTCATCGCTCTCGGCGTTAGCAACATTTTCTTTTAGTTGCCGCTCTTTTCTTCCTTGAATATTTGCTTGAAAATGAGGTATTGTAGGAATCGGAGTATTGCTTATTTTCCATATGCGATCGAGAACGCCGAGAAACTACCAAGGAACTGAAAACCCAAGTAAAAAAATGGGTGATCTTTTGCCCGAAATTCTCACCAATCTCGGGAGAAAAGTAGGGGACAAAAGAGAAGAAGTCTACCGGTTTTGGTATGAGCTAATCGGGGAAAAAATGGCCCCTCTCACCGAGCCCGTTTCTTTGATTGATGGAATCTTGACGGTGAAAGTCAAAAGCTCTACTCTATATAGTTTACTTTGCCAGCATGAAAAGGGACGCCTTTTGCAGCGGCTACAAGATAAATTTTCAATCCGGAACTTAGTTTTCCGGGTAGGATAGACATGACCACAATGGCGAAAGATAAAGAGTACGATGCAAGTTCGATCACCGTACTGGAAGGGCTCCAGGCGGTGCGAGAGCGTCCCGGTATGTATATCGGCGACACCCACACTAATGGTCTCCACCAGTTGGTGTATGAGGTGGTCGATAACAGTATCGATGAGGCGATGGCGGGTTACTGCTCCCAAATCATCGTGACGATCCATGCCGACGGCGGCGTGACAGTCGAGGACGATGGGCGGGGGATCCCGATCGAAAAGCATGAGAAAGAATCTGCCAAGCAGGGGAGGGAAGTAACCGCCCTCGAAGTGGTAATGACGATCCTCCACGCAGGTGGAAAATTCGACAAGGGTACTTATAAGGTCTCAGGGGGTCTCCACGGAGTGGGGGTCTCTTGCGTCAACGCCCTTTCGAAAAAATTAGAAGCGACTGTCTATAAAAACGGACATGTCTATGAGATGACGTTTGAACGGGGCAAGCCGACGGGCGCGCTCCGGAAATTGGGAACGACAACTAAGAGAGGAACTCGCGTCTCTTTCTGGGCTGATGAAACGATCTTTTCAGTCACAAGTTACGATTACGATATTTTAGTTAAGCGGCTTCGGGAACTTGCCTTTTTGAACAGAGGCGTAACGATCCTCTTCCAAGATGAGCGGGATCTCAATCGGGAAGCTGTCCGGTTCAACTATTCGGGAGGAATTGCCTCATTTGTCTCCTATTTAAACGAAGGGAAAATACCTCTCTTCCCAAAGCCGATCTATTTCCACGCCATCAAAGAGGGGCACGATGGCCCTGTCGAATTTGAAGTGGCGATGCAATGGAACGACACCTACGTCGAAAATATCTACACCTACGTAAACAATATCGCGACACGGCAAGGGGGGACTCACCTCACCGGTTTTTCTACGGCGCTCACCCGGGTCCTCAACAACTACATCAAGAACCATGCCCTCGTGAAGGGGGAGAAGATCTCCGTCGGCGGCGAAGATATGAGGGAGGGGCTCACCGCTGTGATCTCCGTCAAGGTCCCCAATCCTCAATTCGAAGGGCAGACGAAACAAAAATTAGGCAATAATGAAGTGGCGAGCATCGCCCAGGTGATCGTCGGCGATGGGCTTACCACTTATCTCGATGAGAACCCAGCGATTGCCAAATTGATTGTCGAGAAAGCGATCATTGCAGCGCAGGCGCGCGAGGCAGCCAAAAAGGCTCGCGAGCTGACTCTTCGGAAGACCGCTCTCGATGGAGCGCGCCTCCCCGGAAAATTGGCCGACTGCCAGGAGCGGGATCCCGCCCTTTGCGAAATCTACATCGTTGAGGGAGACTCTGCCGGCGGCTCTGCTAAGATGGGGCGGGACCGGAGATTCCAGGCGATCTTGCCGATCCGCGGTAAAATCTTGAACGTCGAAAAGGCTAGGATTCAGAAAATCTTGCAGAATACCGAAGTGTGTTCGATGG
>CAYZHU010000044.1:0-11146 GCA_964477585.1 uncultured bacterium | reverse complement strand
GTTGCCAATTGTGCAGCTCAATTCCTATAAGCCTGCGTCTCTGTATGAAGACCATGAGAAAAAATCACTACTGGGCCCTTTTCATCAACTGAGTGAGAAGGATGGGCATGTGTGGAGAGAGAATGGAGCTGCTCTTGGCTGAGCAGGACCTCAGCAGAGGGGTGTAATGGAAAGCGGAGGGGATCGCCGCTTACTTCTCTTACCGGAGAGTATACCTCTATCCCGATTTTCCTATCGCGCATAGGATCGAAGGGAGGCTGGAGGACGTAGCTTTGGTATCCCACTTTAAAGGGGCCGGGAAGTGGGGGTAAAATTCGGGAAAACCGGCGAATTCTAGCTTCGCGCGCCCTCTGGGGATCATATTCAGGGAAGCCTACGATCAAGTGTTTCACCTCAAATCGGGCAGTTTGGATCGAATGTTCCCTATCGAGCTCTAAAACGCGAAATCGCTCATCAGAAAGTAATAAACGGGGAATCAAAGTCATAACTTAATTTTAACAGATCTTTTCTGACTTTGAAATTCAATTTAATCCCGATAATTAATTAGACGGGGCAAGAATGGATTTGTTTTTTGCATACAAGAAGAAATTTTTTGACATGTTCTCTCAAGGAGTTTGTGTAAAAATCTTGTTCTGTGATATTTTTTTTCTTCAATCTATTCTGATGAGAGGCCCATGCTCGAATTACTCCGAAAGTACCAACGATATATCTTTATTTTCGTTACCGTCATCATCATCGCTTCCTTCTCCTTTTTCGGCACATTCAGTACGTTCGACGAAGGGGAAAAACGGGCCGATCGAGTGATCGGTCATGCAATCGATGGCTCGCCAATGCATTTATTGGAGGTGAAGCAGCTCGCGCACTTCATCTCGACCGACCGGGAGGATATGCCCCAAGGGAGAGGCAGCGTCCCCAATTGGACGAACGATGGAGTGGTGAGATATGACTTCTTGGGAACCCACTTGGCCGATCTTTTGGTAGAGTCCTACTTCGAACCGCTAAAAGGGGAAATCCAGATGAGGCTGGACAAGGCCAAACGATTTAGGCCCTATGCCCACCCCGAGGCCCCATTCTTAAGCGCAAGGGCTGTCTGGGAACGGTTCCTCCCTTCGATCAATCAAGAATTAGATGCTTTGCAAAAGGAAGAAATAGCTAGCCCCAGGGTGTTTTCCCGCCTTTCCCTTCTGTGTCAGCAGCAAGGCTACTTCCACCCAGAGGTATTGAGAAGGATGCTGGTCTACCAACACCAGCAATGTCCCTGGCTGAACATCGATCAAAGATTGTCCTATGATGATCTCTCCCTTTTTGGATTCCATACGGCGACAGATTGGTTTGGACACGATTTTCTAGACTTAGTAGCTCAATTTATTCTCAATGGAGCCGCCGCTGCTCAAGAAAAAGGGTATCGGGTCAGTTTGGAAGAGGCAAAAGGGGACCTGATCCACAATTTCCATGTCTCTATGGAACGGGCCAAGCAAGAGGTCTCCTATCAGCAACACCTGAGAATGTTGGGCTTCGACGAGAAGACCGCAGCTCAGCTTTGGCAGAAGGTGCTTCTCTTTAGGCGCTATTTCCAAGATGTAGGCGAAGCGACATTCATCGACCGTCTTCCTTATAAGGATTTCGCTGGCTACGCAATGGAAACTGCGAAGGTAAATAAATATGAATGGCCAATCCATTTAGCTGCTTTGGATGACTTGCTGCAGTTCCAGGCCTACTTGAAAGCCGTGGCTTTGCCTTTAAAGGATCCCCTTGCTTTGCCAAAAGAGTTCCGCTCCATCGATGAGGTAGCGAAAGATCATCCCGAATTGGTCCAGACTCTCTATCGAGCGAAGGTAACCGAATTGTCAAAAGGGCAGATTGCCCTTCGCGCTTCCTTGAAAGAGGTATGGGAATGGGAACTCAATAATTGGGACAGGTTGAGGAAGGAATTTTCTTTTTTGAGCCCTGAAAATAGTTTCAAAAGTTTGGAAAAGCTAAACGGGGAAGAGAGAGCGAAAGTCGATGCTTTCGCTAGAGAGGCTTTGGTCGATCTCAACTCAGGTTGGATCGAGGATGCCATTTCGGCGGCTAATGCAAATGAGAAAAGCGTTGTAGTATCGGGAAATGGCGTGCAGATGCCCAATGTCAAGAAGAGCAAATCTTGCGCCGAATTGCTCGAAAAGGCTTTGCATCAAGATCCAGAAGCGGTAGCTGCCCTGAAATGTTATTCCGATGATGGGAAGAATTTCATTCGGTTCGACCAGATAGAGAAAGTGGAAGAAAGGCACATCCTCACTTTTGAGAAAGCGAGAGAAGCTCTTCGATCTCTTGTCGAGAAAGAAGAGGGACGTGCAAAGGTCTTCTCAGTCCTGAAAGCGATGGATGGACGGGAAAAGAATGAATGGAAATCAGGCGAAGGGCCTGGCGAGTATTATGCTTGCCACCGGTTTGCCGCCGCAGCGGAGACGGCTTTAGCCGCTCTTAAAAAAGACCCAAACGATCCAGAATGGGCAGTGAGTACAGGAAATCCGATAATCGATCAATTCAAGATCCAAAGAAAAGAGATATCGATACAGCGAACGTCACAGGAGGATTGGATGAAAAATGAAGCGTTTATTCTCATGCCTAATGAATGGTCTCCTATATACATTCCGAATGATGGCAATATTGTATTTTTCTATTTAGAAGAGAGAAAAGTAATCGAGTCGCCTCTTCTTGAGCAGTTGAAATTTGGCAAGGCCACACTTTCTGCAGATGCGAAGCGCTACTTAGCGGAGCGGCTCTTAGAGACAAGTCAACAAAAACAAGCTATCGTAATTCCCGTACAAGGAGAACCTGAATGAGTTTATTTGAAGATGTTCCAGCTCTATCTCCCGTCCAATTTTTCGGCGTAACTGCCGATTGTCTTTTTGTCCGAGGAAATTTAAAACCTGAAAAGGGATATTTGCTTCCCCCCACTTCCGATCTTTTAAATGAAGTTTCGTTCGCCGATGTTTACGCTGCTTGGAATGTAGATAAATTAGATTTTTTCGTTTCTGTCCATGTTCCGTATGTAAAGATCGGAGAAGGAGATTTTCGAAGAGGGGATAGCGTGGAATTGTTCATCGATACGCGCGACTTGAAATCGAAAGGGGTCGTCTCCCGTTTCTGCCACCATTTTGTCTTTTTCCCTGTTCAGACTCAGAATTTCTTTGGAAGGGAAATGACGCGGTTCCGCAATGAAGATATGCATCGCCTCTGCCATCCGGAAGATTTGCAAGTCCATGCCGATTTAGAAGAGGATTCCTATACGCTCGCAATTGAGATCCCTTCCCATTGCCTCCATGGATACGACCCCTTGAGTTTTCCCCGCATCGGATTCACATACCGGATCAATCGGGCTGAAGGACCGCCTCAACATTTTGCAGTCTCATCAGAAGAGTATACGATTGAACAACACCCAGCGACCTGGGGCTCATTGAAGCTCGTCAAGGAAAGCGATTAATTCTCATGCTCTACTTTACCGATTCCCATGAGTGGATTAAAGTGGAAGGCAGCGTCGGGGTTGTTGGAATTACCGATTATGCCCAAAAGGAATTGGGAGAGATCGTTTATATTGAACTTCCCAAAGTGGGGCAAAGAGTAAAAGCGGGAGAGGAGATCTCTGTATTGGAGTCGACTAAGGCTGCTGCAGATGTCTACTCTCCTGTATCTGGAAAAGTGGTGGCTGTCAATGAAGCATTGAAAACATCGCCCGCATCGATCAACTCTTCTGCCGAGAAAGATGGATGGCTATTTCGTATCGAGCTATCCAATTTGAAAGAAACTGCAAAACTCCGTTCCCGATCCGATTATCAAAAGTTGATTCAGTGAGTAGTTTCTTGTAAACTGCGGACATGTCTCCCTTCAAGAAATATTGGAAACTCGGCACGTTTACTTTTCTCATCCTTCTTACTTGGATTTTTCATAAGCCGATTATCGAGACATTTTTTGGAGTCGGGATCCGTTTGGCAGTCCGATGGCAAATGGATTGCCGCTTAGCCTATCGTTCCATCGAATGGAAAAATGGGGGCTTTCTCTTTTCCGATGTTGTTTTGTTCGATGCGAAAGCTCCTAAGAGTTCCTTTCATGCACACGCAGAAAAAATGGAAATTGGGTTTGATTGGAGCCGATTTTTCAAGAAAGGGCATCTCCAGGTCGTGAGGCCCCACGTCATTTTTTTCGGCCAGCGCAACTGGAATGGGGGAAGGAATTGGTTTGATCTCTCCGCTGTCATTGAGGAAGGAATAGTCGAATGGCCTGGCATTGAGCGGGCCTATTTCAGCTATGAAAAATCGGCTCCTGATCATCTCGGCAGGCTCCATCTTGGATGGAATGAAGGAATGGGGCTCGATGTAGAAGCGGTCCAGGAAGGGAAATCGATTCAGATCGATGCAGAGTTGAAGCAGCTACAGGGGGGAATCATCGTCAAGCTGCTCCAATTTTATCTTCCTCAAATGGGGAATGAAATCAAATCGGAAAGAGGAAATGTAAAAGGTACCGTTCATCTAATTACAGAAGAGGGGACTATCCAAACAGCGCAAGCCCATCTGGAAATGGATCAGATCGGGATCCAAGTTACCCAATGGAAAATCGATGGATGGGATGGCCGTCTTGATTGGGAAGGGCCTTTATCGGGAAAAACGCCGATCTCGATTTTTAACCATATTTCTTGCGATGGACATTTCCGAGGCGCGATCGATCGCATGAATCTCCATATTCCAGGGGCGAGAGTTGAAAATTTGAAAGGAAATTTCAGCTACAACCCAGGAATGGGGGCTAAGTGGGATTTTCAGGCCATCGCCTCTTCTACAGATAATCTCCCTTATCCGTTTCAATGGGAGGGGAAAGGATATTTCCATAGTCAAATCGAAAACTGGATCCAATCGAACCTCTCTTTAGGCGAAATGTCTCTCCTTTTACATGGCTATGAAAAAGAGGGAAAGAGGATTTGGAGAGCGAATATCGAAAAATTAGAAGCGGGGCCTGCTTCGATGATCCTCGCATTTTCCTCTCTTCTCTATCCAGAGTTGCAAGAATGTAAATTCAACCAGGGGACCATCCATACTGAGGCGAATTTTTGTTTTTCCGATACGGGTTTAGAATCGTGGGACTTTTCTAAAATTGTAGCCGACCATCTCTCTATTTCCTTAGAGGAAAGCTATCTAGGTTGTGAAAGGCTCGAGGGACATTTGTCACAGAACGGCGGAGAACTTAAGTTGAAAGGGGGAGATTTCGAAATCCCCTTGCCTGAAGGAAACCGTTTGATTGGGACGAAATGGGAGGGTCTTGGGATATGGGTCGATGGCGAGTTGGCTCCCTCCCGTTGGAGCGGCTCGATCGGGAACGTAGAGACTGCCTTTGAGGTGATGGGGAAATGGAAGAATTGGAAAGCAAAGGGAGAGCTCTCCGGATCCATCGCAGGGAAAGTGTTTCTTGGAGGGGTGTGGGAAGGGGATAGTCTTTTAGTTGAGATTGAAAAAGGAGAGATAGAAGGCGTTGTATTTTCTGGATCGGGATCGATCGATCGAAAGAGGAACTTCTCTTTACAGATCCCATCTTTTCAAGGAAGAGTCGATTCCCTTTCGAAACTTTTTTCTGGATTTTCTTTTGGAGGCGAAATTTCTGGAGTGGATGAAGGGATTCTCCTCAGAGGCAATTTCGATTCTTGGGACTGGTCATTAAAAGGGGCGATTACGCGGGGTAAAGTTTCAAAAGGACCCTATTTGAATCTCGAGAACATCCGGATGAGCCTTTTTGCAGGACCTGAAGAAATTGCAGCCTATGGAATTGAAGGCGATTTCATCACATCCCAAGGGAAAATTCCATTTGATTGCCCTTTGATCCGAAACTTTCAAGCAAATTGGGATTTCGATATCCGGCTTAAAAATTCGGTGTGGGATCTCTTTCGTGTTTGCGGAAGATCGAGCGGCGAAGAGATCCTGTTTGAAGAGTCTAAATGCCATTTTTTAGGAGCTCCATTCTCGCTCACCAATTGCCGTGTAAAAGAGGGCAAGCTAATCGAACTTGACGCTGGGATGGTCCTTTCATGGAATTCAATTTTAGCTGCCGGTCCATTTCTCGAAAGTTTGGGGATCCAACCCGCCGTTGATAAGCCGATCCAAGGAAGCGCGGGGATCCATTTTGATTACGTTTTAGATAAAGGGGCTTCTTTTCAGATCCAAGGGATCGACTTGACTTGGAAAGGAAAAAAGATCCCTCTCGATTTTGTAGCTAAGGAAGAGAATGGGATTTGGAATCTCGATCTTGCCCAAGTGGGAGATCTATTCCTTTCGTGCCGTTTGATCCAAGATGAAAAAAAGATTGAAATCCTAGATGGAACTGGGGATTGGAAGGAAGGGATCAAAGCCAATTTTGCCGGAAAACTGGAGCCGGGATTTCGATGGGATCTCTTCTTATCAGAGATTTCGATTGATCTATCGGAGCTGAATCAATGGACAAAAGAGTTTTCTTTAGGCGATATACGAGGTAAATTAGTAGGATCGGGCCATCTCCGATACGACCGGACTGTAGAGATGGATCTTGATGTCTCTGTTTCCGATCTGGAAGCAGGATCCCTGACTTTTGAAAATAAAGGGATTCTCCATATCTTTTATTCCTCTGAAAAAGGGGTCATGTTTAGCGGCATCGATCTTCAAGTTATGAAAGAACAGCTGAAACTAGCTTGCAAAGTAGAAGTGCTTCAGTTCGATGCTTTGCGATCCCATTGGATATCGACCCGTTCCCACGTCCATTTGACTCCCGATTTTTTTACCTTCTTCCCTCAATTGCCTTTTCCTGCTCAACTCAAACAGGAACTCGATTTTATCGCGGATATCGATTGCGCCTCCGATTTCTCACTGATTACCTGTTCGATGAAAGAGGGATTTTTCCCTTTTCAAGGAACGGTGAGACATATCCAGGACCTCAATTTGAAGTGGCGGGAAAATCAAGTTTCAGTCGATTTCCATTATTTGCATCAAGGGCATCTCCTCAAATTGGGGGCCAATATCGGATTCGATCCCATTTTCCAGGGAAAATGGGTATTCGAGGATGAAGAAGTTCCTGAAGAGAGGCCCCTTTCGGTCTATTGGGCATACGATCGGGAATTGACGATCCACTCGATCGAAGGCTCTTTTGGCGGGATTGAGGCTTCTTTTCAAGCGCAAAGCCCGGATGTCTTGATCGGCAGCGCCCGTGTAGATTTTAAAGCCCTTTCAGAAATCATCCCACCTGTAGTCGCCGAGGCGTTTCACGAATTGGAAATGGGAAAAGGGTATGAATTCAAAGGGAAATTGACCCTTGAAAAAGAAGGGCCCCGCTTTCAAGGATTATTGAGCGGCAAACAGATCGAATTATTTGGCTATCAGCTCAGGACGCTCTTGGCCCAAATCGATCTCACTTTGGATGAAGTATCGATAACAAATCTCAAGATCAGCGATATGGCTGGGATTTTGAAAGCGGACGATATCTGGTTTGGCGGAAAAGAAGAGGAGCCTTGGACCATTTCGATTCCGAAATTGACCCTGACAGAGCTTAGGCCAAGTTTGCTTCATAGAGTGGGGCAGGAAGCAGGGGAAATCAGTCCCCTTGTCGTCAGGGAACTTACTTTGCGCGATTTTCAGGGACTATTGGATGAAGGGAAGACTTGGACGGCTACGGGAGATCTCCACTTTATCAATTCCTACAAGAGGGAGTACACCGTCTTTGATCTTCCCGCCGATGTTCTCAGCCGCATTGTAGGGCTCGATCTTGAGCTATTGATCCCTGTGCGCGGCTATCTCACGTTTGATTTGAAAGACGGCTATGCCCATCTTCTCGAATTGACCGATTCTTTCAGCGAGGCGAGCAGATCCCAATTCTTTCTTGCTAAGGAAGATTTAGTCCCTACGATGGACCTCGACGGAAATTTAAAAATTCTTGTGAAGATGAAGCAATTCATCCTATTCAAATTCACCGAAGCCTTTCTCATATCTATCGAAGGGAAGCTCAACGACCCGAAATTCCATCTCCAAAAAAAGAAACGATTCCTTGGCATTTAAATAGGGGATTTTCTAAAATACTTTCCCTATGAAATATTGTCTGTTTCTTTTTTTTGCATATGCCGGGTTTGCCGATCCTGTTTGGACGCCTGAAAAAATGATGGAGTTGAAGGGGATAAGCGAAGTGCGCCTCTCTCCAGATAACAATTCGGTCCTATACGTAGTTAAAGAAGCTGAATTAGATAAGGATCGGTTCTACTCTAGAATTTACAAGAGAGATTTAACGAATGCCTCGGACCCTATCCAAATCTCCTCTTATGAGTCGTCTGCAGGATCGCCCCGCTGGTCGCCTGATGGGCAAAAGATTGCTTTCCGGTCTAAGGGGAATCTCTATGTGATCGAGAAAGGGACTCCCCGCCTTCTCTTTGAAGGAAAAAAAGGGGTTAAAGCTTACGTTTGGTCTCCTGACAGTCAAAGAATAGCCTTTGTCATGGAAGATGAGAAAAAAGGAGAAAACAAATCTGATCTCATTTTTTTCGACAAAAATGAACTTGTGTATCGATTGTGGGTTGTCGATTTAGAAGGGAAATCAAAACCGTTGACCGATGAGTCTTATGTTCTGCTTCCAGGAGGAGGGGATCAGCTTCATGAGCAGCTCGATTGGTCGCCAGATGGACAGGAGATCGCTTTTGCCTATTACCCTCAAGATAACGGCGATATTTATTTAAGTGCTGCTATTGCTCGGATCGATGTTGAGACGGGAGCTTTTTTAAATTGGGAAAAGAAAGGGCCGTATGAAGCTTTGCCCCGCTATTCTCCTGATGGGAATTGGATCGCTTATGTTTCAAGCGGAGAAAAAGCCTCTTACGATACCCATTCACGGGTTGAGATTCGGTCGCGCGATGGGGGTGAGTGGAGAGTGTTAGCTCCTACTTTATGCGAAGGCACTGGGCTATTGACTTGTTCCCGTTTGATCGGATGGACTGCGGATGGGCTTCATACAATCTTTTATGAGCCCAAAGGGACTAAGACCCATCTTACTCTACTCCCGATTGACGGATCGAGTGGAAAGGAAGTGGATACGGGCGATTGGTTTTTTACATTTCCCAATGTAAGTCTGGATAGAAATCATCTGACCTTGATTGTTCAAAGTTCCAACAGTCCGCCAGAGGCCTATATCACTTCCTTGGACCCGTTTCGACCAGTCCAGATTACCGATTTGAACCGGGGATATGAGACATCGATTGAGACGGAAGTGATTCGATGGAAATCATTCGATGGGCTCGAAATCGAAGGGCTTTTGACCTATCCTGCCGACTACAAGAAAGGGGAAAGATATCCACTTATTTTGATGGTCCACGGCGGCCCTCAGTCGAATTTTTTTGAGACTTTTATTAGGTATCAAGGGGCTAGTCCTCCTGCCATATTTGCAGACAGAGGATATGTTGTGCTTCGTCCGAATCCGAGAGGATCAGCGGGATATGGACTTCCCTTCTTGCGGCTCAATTTTATGGACTGGGGCGGGGGAGATTATTTTGATCTCATGGCTGGGGTCGATTTTCTAATTGATCAGGGATTGGTGGACTCCAATCGGATGGGAGTGATGGGATGGAGCTATGGCGGATATATGACCTCTTGGATCATCACGCAAACAGATCGATTTAAGGCCGCCTCGATGGGAGCAGGAATATGCAATCTCATCAGCCATTCTGGAACTACCGATGTAATTGGGTACTATCCCGATTTTTTCGGCGATCTTTGGGAAAATGGGGAGCTTTATCGAAACCGCTCGCCTCTCACATTTGCCTCGCAGGTGAAAACTCCCTGCTTAATCCAACATGGACTGAACGATAAACGGGTGCCTGTTTCCCAAGGACAAGAATTTTACCGCGCTTTGAAAAATATTCAATCCCCTGTCCAGATGGTTCTCTATCCCAATATGGAACACGTGCCAGATCAGCCGAAACAGATTCTTGATATCACACAGAGAAATCTCGATTGGTTCGAAGAGCATTTGCAAAAGCCTTAAAAGAATTCATTTTCCCCCCATTCTGCCACTTTTGCCAGGAGCGGTGCGATACAAAAGTATTTTGTCCTGAATGTTGGAAGCTCTGCGAGCTGCCAGATCCTGCCGAGAGATGCCGCCATTGCTTTGAAGAGATCGATGAAAAGAGCCTCCTTTGCAAAACATGCAAAAAACAGCCTCCTCTCAACTACTATCGGGCGCATGTATTTGAAAGCGGCGCGCCTATTGGAAGGTTGCAAGAGATGGACGTCTTTGCCTGGTTTGCAATCTGCCAATGGATCCGTCTCGATTGGCCCTTTCCCGATGCGATCATCCCAATGCCCGATTCTCAGTCGATCTCGTTTGCAAAAGAATTTGCAAAAATAGTTGAGAGCCCAATTGTCCGAGCTATCCGGAAAGGGGGATTCGGCTGGCGCCGAGAAATATTGGAAGACAACCAAGATCTTTTAGTTCTAGAAGTAGGAAATACCATTGAATCTCTTCGAATAGGGACTTCTGTGTTAGCAGAGTCTTTCCCTAAAAGCTGCCATGTATTAAGTTTATTTCATGATGTTCGTTTTTGTATTCATTAGCCTTCTCCTCTCTTTCGGATTTCTCTTGAGAGGCTTTCAGATTGTCCCTCAGCAGCAGGTTTGGATTGTCCAAAGACTTGGACGCTACAAACGGAAGTTGGAGCCAGGGCTCAATTGGATCGTTCCTTTATCAGATATCGTTGCCTACCAACATTCTCTCAAAGAAGAGGCCATCGATGTCACCGAGCAAACTGCGATCACACAAGACAACGTGAGTGTGATTCTCGATGGGATCGTCTACGTCAAGATCGTCGATCCTTTAGCCGCCTCCTATGGAGTTAAAAATCCTCTCCATGCCCTCACTCAGCTTGTCCAGACAACGATGCGTTCCGAGATTGGAAAAATCGCACTCGATAAAACATTTGAAGAACGGGAAGCTTTGAACGCGAAGATCGTCGAAGCGATCAACCAGGCGGCCATCTCTTGGGGGATCCAATGTATCCGTTACGAGATCAAAGATATCAAGATGCCTGAAGATATCCGCAAAGCAATGGAACTCCAGATGACAGCCGAGCGGCAAAAAAGGGCCCGCATCCTCGAATCGGAAGGGATGCGCCAGTCGCAGA
>CAYZHU010000043.1:0-11351 GCA_964477585.1 uncultured bacterium | reverse complement strand
GATCGTGGGTAAAGTGGAGTCCATCTGGGACTGTGAAGTTGGGAAGTTTTGGGTGGGCGCGCGATTTTTCCAGTTCCTCTGCAACTCCCGGCTCTCTCGTCCAAGCGATCACTGTATGCCCGTTTTGAACGAGAATAGAAGCGAGGGCAATTCCCCAAGTTCCAGCTCCTAAATATCCGACTTTCATCTTACCTCTAAAATTTTTTCCACTTCTTGTAAGCTTTCTCTTGTTTTGAGAGAAGCGTAGCAGCTCTCGCGAGGAGCCAAGAGGGCTTCTACTCGAGTTGCGTAAGGGAAGGCGTCAAAAATGAAGCGCTCCCCTTTCCAAACTGAGATCATTCCAGATCCGATCTGCATCTTTTTTTGGACCCAATGGACCGGCAAATCTATTTCTCCCATTTTTTTCATGAAGGAGAGGCGAAGGACAAGAAGGCCGGTATTGGCAAAACGGTACCGCTTCATCTCTTCGGATGGAATTTCTGTGTATTCGACGACTTCGATCCGGTCTGCCTTTTTTCCAATAACTCCTAGCGTCATTTCATCGGGTCTTCGTTCGATGCATTTTACTACTGCGTCTGCTTTTGTCTGTTGGGCGTAGGCGATGAAAGCGGGATCAAATGGATGGGCGAGCGGATTATCAACGGGAACAATCGAGACCATTTCTATCCCTTTGCTTGCGAAATAGGCAGCTAATCCCGATCTAGCAAACGAGCGGAAAATGCTTCCGTTCCCGTTCGGCCCTTGTACAATTTCTCCTGGTCTAATCTCAATCGGCCTCTTCTCCTCGTCTAATAGAGGTCCCATCTCCTGCGTAAAGAAATGGATGTCCAGTCCGAAAAATCGGTTCCGCTCAAAATAGGCGACCGTTTCCTGGTGATTGAGAGGGGAAGTCATGATGGCAATGGGGAGATCTTTCGGAGCTTTTTCACAGATCCATTGGAAGAGGGTTTTATCGTAAATCGTGAAGAGTCCTTTCGGTCCAGACGTCCCAAAACGGGTTCCCTGGCCGCCAGCTAAAATGATGCATCCCGCCTTCAAATTCGGTTGGATAGCCACTTCATCGACCCTTGGACAGCGTTCAAGCGGCTCTACAGGGAAAAGACACTGCAGGACGCTCTCGGTCGAAACGGATGAAAGGTCCCTCTTTTCGCCGATAAGAGGAGTGTGGACCAGAAGAGAATTGGGAGAAGGCACCCGCTGTTTTAAAATGCCATGATCTGGATCGGCCCAAAGGGAGATCAGATGGATCGGGAATTGCACATCTAGGTAATACGTCATCGAGGAGATCCCTGAATCGGGAAGGATGAGGAATTGACACCGGTTCTTGATAATCGAAAAGAGCTCGAAGAAGCTGGTTTTGCCTCGAAGGTCGATAATGTTTGGAAAAGAAAATGTTGGCTCGCTGCCAAATCCGAACAGAAGGATCTTGATTTTTTCACGAGAGAGGAGGCGCTGGAAAAATTCATTCCATCGCGCAAGCGGCCAATTGCGCCACAGCCCGTAATTCGTTTCAGCAACTACTTGGACGCCGATGTAGGTGAATCCTTGAGGGAGATCAAACCTTTCGTGGAGAGAATCGCATTTAGGATCCCATTTCAATTTGGGGACAATTTTCCCTCTTTGCCAAGGGACCCAGTCGGTCGGGCTTGGCCGGGAGATGATCAGATCGAAACTTTTGGGATCGATCTTCAATTCGAGAAGGGTTTTTTTCACATCTACTGCTTCCCCCCTTTTCCAATTGGGAGCTACGATCGTATCGACCCCTTCTAAAAGAGAAAATCCATCTTTGAGATTCTCCCGTATTAAAAAGGTGATTTCCGCATGGGGGATATACTCGCGGATCCGATGGACCATAGCGTAAAGCCCTAAAGCAATATCGCCAAGACCACGGTTCCAGCCGAGCAAAATTTTATAGCCGCCTCGCTTGGCGCACCGCTTCAGCATCCAATCGAATGGATTCGGGAGAAAAGTTCTGGCAAATGTCCTAAACACGGGCCTTTCCTTGGATGAGTTGCCGTACACGGGCAGCAATCTCTTCGACAGAGATCTGTTTCATGCACCGGAAATCGATCGGACAGGTTCTTTTAAAACAGGGAGAGCAGCTTACATGTTTGTGGATCACTGACTCCGATTGCCCATAAGGCCCCGTCTCTATTTCGTCTGTAGAGCCAAAGAGCGCAACTAGCGGAGTCCCTAATGCCGCTCCAATGTGCATAGGTCCGCTATCATTTGTCACAAGGACATCGCAATCCTTGATGATGCAGGCAAGTTCCCGCAAATTCGTAATCCCTGCTAGATTCAACACCTGTTCGGGCAAGCCTTGACAGATCTCTTTGACTAGTGAAGCGGTTGCAGCATCGCCAAAAAAGACGACGAATGCCTCTTTTGCTAAAAGCTCAGCGAGAGCTCGGAACCGTTCAGGAGGCCAACATTTAGCGCTGCCATAAGTGGCTCCCGGGTTGATCCCGATTAGCTTCTTCCCTTTCACATACCCTCTTTGGTAGAGAAGCTCTCTCGATTCTTCCACCTCTTTTTCCGTCACATAGAGACGAGGGGCTGTATCGGAGATTGGAATCCCGAGAGGAACAAGAAGCCTTTTATAAGTCGAGACGAGATGCTCCCGTTTTTTCGATACAGGAACCCGATCGGTGAGGAGAAAACTTCGGAGATCGCAAGCAAAACCGATCCGGCGCTCGATTCCTCCTTGCCAGAAAATCCAAGCGGAAGAGAAAGAATTGGTGAGTAAGATCCCAAGATCGTATTTGCCTGTCTGGATTTTAGCGGTGATATCCCTCCGTTCTTCTCTTCGGAGAAACTCATTGGAAGGTTTTGTGAAGCTGAAGAGTTCATCAATCGCCTTGTCTTCTTTCAATAGTTCAGAGATCGGAGTTCGACACATGGCGGTAATTTCGGCCTTGGGGAATGCAGTGCGGAGGTCGGTGAGGATGGGAGTGGCCATTACGAGGTCGCCGATCCAATTGGGCATCCTGACAAGAATATTTTTAGGATTCATAAATTTTTCTCCAATCAAGAAGGATAACGCATGTTCAGGGTATAACCCAAGTGATTTTTTAATAATTAAAAAGATATCCGTTTCTGATATAATCAATTCATGGCAATAGAACTAAATACACTAATAAGATCATCTCTTGATACTTCCACAAAAACGCGCTGGAATTGCTTTGACCGAAAGAGCTTAAAATCTCTTAGAATTCAAGATATTTTTAACCAATCTAAATATGCACATGGTCTATGGAATAATTTTATTGTCAGATATTTTGTTTTCAAAAAAATTAAGCTATTACTCAAAGACGAACTTTGTAAGAGAAAAATTGATTTACTGCCCAGTCTTAAAGAACAAGTAAAAAATTTAATCCATTCCGGAGCGAAGCCAAACGCTATTGCCGAAACACTCCGGCAGGATAACAACTTCAAAATTTTCAAACGGAACGAACTAGAACTTGTCGCCCGCACTTCTGGAACGGAGATCTCCACATATGCTCATTGGTTGGAAGAAAAGCGACTTTTAAGAAATAGCTTGGAAAGCGGGGAGAGAGTCGATCTCGAGGCAGTTAGGAAGATCCCTTCTAAGAAGCTCAAATTCAAAGCAGGCAGCCCCGATTCTAAAACGCTCGCTCGCGCAGTTGTCGCGCTCAATTTTCATCCCGACCTGCTCCCAACCATGCCAAAGCGGGTGGTCCAAGCTCTTCAACAGATAAAAGAGATGGAAGCCTATTTTCTTCATATGAAATGCGAGGCGCTTCCTGAAATTGCCGATAAGATCAAAGACTTGCGAAGAGAAAAAGTCCCTCTTCTAAATCAATTGGAAGCGCTGAAGAATGACCCCCGATTTTTTGTTTATACCGATGCGGATCTCCATCTGCTTCTCCAAACACAAAACTTCTATCGAGAAAACGAATGGCTCGAATTCAAACGAATCAAGCTGGAAGAGATCACAGAAGACCACAACATGAGTAGAATAGTTCCGCCGCTTTTAGCAATACCTGAAGATCACTTAAGCGAAATTCTCGAATATTTCCAAGATCGACGGGATTCCGTCGAAAATCAGGAATGGCTAGATGCTGCAGCCCGAGCTTCGATTGCCTTTGCCATCTATCCAGAACTCATTCCGATTTTTCCAATCAAAGTGAAGCAGTTTTTAAACAAACTCCAATCTCTTTCTAAAGTCGGGTCCCATTTTCAATCTTTGCTCCTAGCAAAGTACAAAAAACCAACTATAGATTTAGGAAAATCGATTACGGAAGAATCGATTGCTCATGAAGATGTACCCATCTACCCTCTCTTCGAAAGCGACAGGAAAAGGAGCTTCAATCTTTTCCTTCAGATCTCTTCTCGTCCCCACGTTTGTTTTTCTGAAGAAAAGAAACTCATGGAAGAAATCCAATTTTTGGTGGTCAAATACAACCTTGATAAATCGGCCCGCATTATGCTCCATATGCTTCTATCAACCGATGGATATGGCTTACCGATAGCTTCATATAAAGATGCTCTGGTCTTACAAACAGATTCTCCCTTCTTTTTCCCTTTGGAAACAGAAAGAACGCCCCTACACATTAAGATCAAGGAGAACGAAGGTGGAGAATTGCATTTTGACTATGTTTACAAAGGAGTGGTAACCGATGCAAAACATTGTTACGCTTGCGACATGGACTTATCTCGGACAACAGGCCATCTTCAATATTCCTTGAGTTATTCGATGAAGCGGAATCCTCAAACTCAGCAATACTTTGTCGAAGGTCCTACTCTATCTTCCATCCAGTTCACAATTGACAATCCCGTCTAGATCCATTACAACCGATTCATGGTTGAAGGTAAAACAGTCATCCTGGGGATCGACCCTGGCACCCGGATCACCGGCTATGGAGTGATTGCAGCTGAAAATCACCCCCTCGATTTCGGTTGCATCAAACCTCCGCCCAATCTCCCTTTGGAACAAAGATATAAAATCTTATTCGAAGCGATTGAGGAGCTGATCGCTCGCTATCAGCCGACTGCGATTGCCGTTGAGTCACAATTCGTTTTGAAAAATGCGCAGAGTGCGATTAAACTGGGAATGGCAAAGGGAATGGTCCTTCTGGCCGCGGCGCGCAAGGGAATACCCGTTTACGAGTATCCCCCCAAAAAGGCGAAACTCGCCGTCGTTGGAACGGGGGGGGCGAGTAAATCGCAAGTGCAGAAAATGATCCAAGCGCTCCTGAGGCTTCCCCAACTCCCTGAACCAGAAGATGCGGCTGATGCGCTCGCGCTCGCGATCTGCTGCGCCCACCAATTGAGGTATTCGAATGTACGAGTCGATTCAAGGCGTTCTCAAAGATAAAGACCCGATGAAAGCTGTTGTTGAAGCAGGAGGCATCGGCTACCGCCTCTCTATTCCTCTCAGCACCTATACAAGGCTGCCCGCCATGGGGACCCCCATTTTTCTCTATCTCTCCCACGTGGTAAGGGAAGATGCTCAAACACTTTACGCCTTCATTACGAAAGAAGAGCGGGACCTCTTCGAGCTGCTGATCACTCTATCGGGAATCGGACCCAAAACAGGAGCCACGATCATCGGCCATATCGAAATCGGCGCATTTCAACGGGCCATCGCTTCAGCCGACATCCGTCTCTTAAGCAAAATTCCCGGCATCGGTAAAAAAACCGCCGAGCGGCTCGTGATCGAAATGAGGGATAAATTCGGCGGCAAGAAGGGGAAGGGGCTAGCGCTTCCCGCCGCTCATTCGCTGGTATCAGACGCAATGAATGCTCTGCTCAATCTCGGATACAACCCGGCCGTTGCTCAAAAAGCGGTCCAGGATGCCATGGAAGAGAAGAAAGAAGAGACCGATCTTGGGAAAATCATCACCGCCGCCCTCCAAAAGATGTAAATGTAAAGCGGCAATACAAACCCCCAAAAACGATGCGTTTTCGGGGACCCCTTCCTTAGACTAATGTAAAGCGGCTTTACATGACTTTGCTGCATAAATAAGCATCAACTTATCCAGCTAAACGTTAATTATTTAACACCGAGATCACCGAGTCACACCGAGAGATCAAGAAAAAAACAATTCTTACTCGGTGGTTCTCGGTGTGCTCGGTGTTTAATTTTCAGTATTTTAAGTACGAGCTGAATTCTGCAACAACGCGGCTTTACATTTGAAATTGGAAGGGAATCTCTGCTATAGTACCTACCAATTTTATGACGCAAAATTACAAGAAAGGAAATACCATCGCCGCTGTTATCACACCGCCTGGCGAAGGGGCTATTTCCGGCATACGTATCTCAGGGCCAAAGACTTATGATGTAGTTGAACCCATTTTTTCAGGCGACGTTAAAAGTTACGGCTGCCACACAGCTCATATAGGAAATATTTTAACCGCTGACAAGAAGGTGATCGACCAGGTCTTGATCTTGACAATGAGAGGCCCTAACTCTTATACGGGGGAAGATACCGTAGAAATTTTTTGCCACGGCGGAAGCCTGGTGACGAGAAGAGTTTTGGAGCGGATCATTGAAGCGGGGGCCCTTTTGGCAAAACCTGGAGAATTCTCCTTTCAAGCCTTCATGAATGGGAAGCTCGATCTAGCTCAGGCAGAAGCTGTGCAGCAGCTGATCGCCGCCAAGAATGAACTTGCCCTTGAGTCGGCTGAAAAGCAGCTCCAAGGCGCCCTTTCCCAAGAAATTTCCCGATTCCAAAAAGAGTTGACCGAGACAACTGCGATCCTCGAGGCGTGGGTCGATTTCCCCGAAGAGGGGCTCGAATTTGCGACCATGGAAGAGATCGTGGCCGGTTTACAAACGATTTCCGAGAGGATGGAAAAACTTAAGGCTACTTTCCACGATGGGAAAGCGCTCCATGAAGGACTCACTCTCTGTCTGCTCGGATCGCCCAATGTAGGAAAATCGTCTCTCATGAACGCCCTTCTTGGCAAAGAGCGGGCGATTGTGACTGAAATCGCCGGAACAACTAGGGATCTTTTGGAAGAAGATCTCCGATTGGGAAGCTTCCACTTCAAACTCATCGATACGGCAGGGATACGAAAGACCGAAGAGGTCGTCGAAAAAGAGGGGATCCGCCGCTCAGAAAAAGCGATGAAAGAAGCTGACGTGATCCTTCTTCTCCTCGATGCGAGCAGGCCTTTGGATCAAAATGACCAAGAGCTTATAGAGACAACCCCCAAAGAAAAAACGATCATTGTCTGGAACAAAGTAGATCTCGCCCAACCTTCTTCTCATTTCCCTTCGGTCCAAATTTCCGCTCGGGAAAAAATCGGCCTTGCAGATTTGACCGATGCGATCGAAAAATTGATTTGGAAAAAAGGTCCTCCTTCGAAAGAAGAGGTGATGATCACCCGACTGCGCCACTATACAGCGTTAAGCGAGGCGATCCAATCGTGCCAAGCGGTAATCGCAGGTTTAAAGACAGGAATCTCACCTGAATTTCTCGCAGCCGATATGAGGAGCGCTCTTCATGCGCTCTCTAGCATCATCGGAACTAATGTGGGCGAAGATATCTTGACCGCTATTTTCTCTAAATTTTGTTTAGGAAAATGAAAAAAACAGAAAAGGCAAAACAGATCGGCCAAATCCTAGATGAACTCTTCCCCCATCCAGAAATTCCATTGCATCACATCGATTCCTATACTCTTCTCATCGCAGTACTCCTCTCTGCCCAGTGCACAGACGCAAGGGTGAATCTCACAACTCCTAAATTGTTTTCCAAAGCGAACACACCCGAGAAAATGGTGCGCCTTTCCCCTAAAGAAATCGAAACCATCATCCGTCCTTGCGGCCTGGCGCCGACCAAATCTCGCGCGATTTGGAATCTTTCCGAAGATCTGATCCAGCATCACCGTTCGAAAGTTCCCAATACCTTTGAGGAGCTCGAAAAACTCCCTGGGGTTGGCCATAAGACAGCCTCTGTTGTGATGGCCCATGCTTTTCATTGCCCTGCTTTTCCCGTAGACACCCATATCCATCGATGCGCCCAAAGATGGGGGCTTAGCTCAGGCAAAAGCGTGATCCAAACCGAGCGCGATTTGAAGAAATTATTTCCCAAGTCGGAATGGATCCTCCGCCATCTTCAAATCATCTATTTCGCCAGAAAATATTGCCCTGCGCGCGGGCACAAAAAAGAGGGATGTCCAATCTGCTATGCCATTTCATGATGAACAACTCCGATTTGTCATTTGGATGTCTGAACAGATCAGGACACCGTATCTTGATCCTTTCTTCCGTTTCTTGAATTACTTTGACGGCCCCTACTTTTTCCTCTTTGCACTCCCGATTGTCTGGTTTGGAATTTCGTACAAATGGGGACTCCGATTTTTTTATCTCTGCGCCTTAAGCAGTATCCTAAATTCCTATGCAAAAATTTTCATTGGATGGCCTCGTCCAAGTCAAGACCTCCCCAGTTTAGGGATGTTTGATTTTACTAGTTACGGCTTTCCAAGCGGCGGCGCTCAAACGGCGTTTCTTCTAGGATCTCTTCTCATCTATTACGGCAAAAGTCGGCTCGCCTGGACTCTCGGGATGGTCTACATTCTTTTGATCAGTTTTTCCCGGATCTATTTAGGGGCCCATTACCCGATCGATATTTTAGGAGGCTGGATCATCGGGTTTGCCCTCTTTCTCCTTTTTGTCTTTTCAATCGACCAGATCGAAAAATTCCTCAATCGGATAGGATTTTTTCCTGCCTTTCTTCTCAGCCAGATCATTCCTCTCACACTATTCATCATCACCCGCAAATATCTGCTAATCGGGACAATGGCTGTAGGGATCGGCGCCTATTTTACTTACAGATACAGTCTCTTTCTTCCTCCTCCAGCAACCTTTTATCAAAGATCAATCCGAGCCCTCTTTGCCATTCTCTTAAGCGTGCCTCTCTATTTTCTATGGCCGAATGATTTCTATATGCAGCTAGGATTTTTTATCCAAATGCTCTGGATAAGCCTCGCGATCGGCCCTCTCCTAAAATTGCCCTTGCATCTAGAATGACGATTTTTCTTTCATAAAAAAAAAGCAATCTTTTATCCTAGATCCTCGATTTTTAACTTTGTAGTTATTTGAAAAAAGAGAGCCTCTCTCAAAAATCCTTAAATTAAATACGAAAACTTTCAGGAGTGAATAAAAATGGCGACTGTTACTTATTACATGGTTCAGAACGAACCCTTATTGACCTTGACACAACAACTAGCGGGCCAGTCCTTTGTGAGAACAAATCCAAATAAATCCATTAAAGATCATAGTTTCTTGTTAACTGCTCTTGATGTAGAAGCTATAAAAAATAATGCATTGCCCTTGGTGGCCGTCGAAAATAACGGTTCGCTGAAATTTTTCAATTCAGCCCTAAGAGACTATACTATTCTTAATGAAGACTGGAACGATGGCAATTGGGTAACTCTTGATAGATGCCTTGAACTGCATCGAACAAATTCACCAAACATAAGACCAGTTACGATAGCACTTCACGACAATCACGAAGACTAGTAACAATTTCGATGAACCTAGCCTCCTCTTATAAGACCGGCGCTTGAAGAGGAGGATTGCCGCCTACGTTTTCCTGAGGGTCATTGAGCGCTTGAAGACGCTTCAGCCGTATTGGGAGTTCGCCTTTCAAAAGTCTGAGTCCCTCTTTTGAAAAGAGCATCCTTAAGTAATTTAGGATCGTCACATGGGTTGGGATGTACCCAAAGATTCCCCATAATGCCCGAGAGTTTCAAATCCCTTTTGGGTATTCTCGATTAGATCGGGATCGAATTCGATCCTCCCTTTCTCAAAGAGGAGCACGATGCAAGATCCTCCAAATTCGAAATACCCCTTCTCTTCCCCTTTTTTCACCGGCTTTCTTGGTGTATAGGTTTGATGGATAGAGCCTACAAAAGTAGCTCCTACTTCCACAAAAAGGATTGTCCCATAAAGACCAGACTCGATTTCTGTTAACATCCGCTTATTTTCAGAGAGAATGGAGATCCGCTTCCGCAGAGCGATCGGATTGACCGAAAAGAGAGGTCCTTGGATCAACTTAGCAGCCGAAGGAACCCCATCGCATGGAAAATGGAACCGGTGATAATCGGTAGGGCAAAGCCGGACAATCGCCATGGAACCGTCAGAATAGCGCCGCCCCCATGCGGGATCTTGGAGAAACTCTTCTAAGGAAAACTCTTTTCCCTTCACGGTAAATTGCCGAAAACTTGGAAACACGAGATATCTCCCATCGGCAGGCATGGTAAATCGATCCTTCGCAATCGGACGGCATTCAGGTTTCAATTTGCGCGTAAAGAAGTCATTGAAGGAAAAAAATTCCGTCTTTTCAAATTCCGAAGTGTCGATGCCGTATCTCTCAATGAACGGAGCCACTTTTTTAACGCTGGAATTTCTCTTCTGCAAATAACCGTAAAACTGCGAAAAAAAAGGGATCTGACTTAAGAAATTGACCAAGAAGTTTTGAAAGCGCCCGCCTCCATAGAACCAAAGGAGATATTTATGGCCATAGACCTTTTCGATCTCCATTCGCCCCGTTTTCCTGTCAATGTAGGTGATTTCCATGACGGATAAAAATAGCAACTAGGTACAGATTTTTTCAATCAAATTCAGAATAAAAAGTTGTATATAAATATTATAATTTAAGCCTTGTCGGAAATGTCATTCCCTATTAAAATTTTGTCAAAGTGATTAGGACCCCGCATGTTTGGAATCTTTAAAAAAATCTTCGGAACACAACAGTCCCGCCTATTAAAAAAATATTGGAAACTCATCCCGCAAGTAAATTCTTGGGAAGAGCGCTTTCAGAGCCTCTCTGACGATCAGCTCCGACACAAAACAGTTGAGTTCAAAGAAAGATTAGCTAAAGGCGAATCGCTTGAATCGCTCCTCCCAGAAGCGTTTGGAGCCGTTAAGAACGTCTGCCGCAGAATGTGCGGGACCGATGTCCATGTCTCAGGCTATGAACAAAAATGGGACATGATCCCCTACGACGTCCAGATCGTCGGGGCGATCGCGATGTTCCACGGTTCGATCGCTGAGATGCAAACGGGCGAAGGAAAAACGCTCACCGCCTCAATGCCCCTCTACCTTCACGCCATCACAGGAAAACCGGTCCACCTCGTCACAGTCAATGATTACCTCGCCAAGAGAGACTGCGAATGGATCGGTTCGATTTTCCGCCGCCTCGGCCTCACCGTCGCCTATCTCACGAATGATGTCCCTCCCCATAAACGGAAAGAGGTCTATGCTTCCGACATCGTCTATGGAACCGCCTCTGAATTCGGCTTCGACTATTTGCGCGACAACTCGATGGCGATGCACAAAAATGAACAGGTGCAGCGAGGCCATTACTTTGCGATGGTCG
>CAYZHU010000042.1:5894-11382 GCA_964477585.1 uncultured bacterium | reverse complement strand
AAATCCGTTTGCCAAAAAACCCGTGGAATCTCTCCGCGGGTTTTTTCTTTTTCCTAGAAATCCAATTCTTGTATAATGATTCTCATGCTTTTTTGGCTCGCTACTACCGCCCTCTCTGTATATGTCCCCGATGAAAAGGGAGAACTCACGCAACTAGAAACGACATCAGAGACTCTCGATTCATTGACAACAACATTGTCTTCGCCCGATTACGGAATGGCCATCGTAAAAATGTTGATCACGCTAGCCGCGTTTATACTTCTTCTCTTTGGAACTTTTTGGTTTCTAAAACGGTTGATCAATCAGAGATTGCAAAGAGGCGGCCATGAACAGGCAATTCAAGTCCTAGAAAAAAGGATGCTCAGCCCCAAAACCATGCTCTACCTCGTAGAAATAGAGCATAAGAAAATTCTTATCGCAGAGTCCCACCTCGAAGTGAAAAAAGTCACTGAACTGGAACGGGGATCAACCCCTCGTTTGGAAGAGAATCTTTCGGCTGAAGTCTCTGAATAGAACCTTGTTCTATATGCCCATCGCTCAAGTTTCCGTATGACTGCATGCAGAAAGCCAAGAAGAAAGTATCGCTGAAATCTTTCTTTCCAAGCGCTTTAGCTAAATAGAATGGCTCCGCTTCCGGATCAACATAACGGATATCCTTGGTTCTAACTTTTTGATGCCAGGCCCTCTCCGCTTGTCCCACAAGAGCCTTCCCCTGACATGGCCTAAATAGACCGTAAAGTGCGGCAAACTCCATCGCAATCGCATAAAATGGCGCGCGGACAATGGTCCAAATCCCTTGGATAAGGATTTTAGGAATGGTCCAAACTAAATCAACCAGGAATTGTTTCCCACTTTTGCAGGGATGGCAAACAAATTTCGAAAAGGAGCTGACCAATGTTGCAACAGCTGTGATAGGTGTCCGAAGCAAGTGCCAACTTGTGTAGAGCGCAAGATAGAGGGGGATTCCAATCAGTAATTCAAAACACTTGAGAGCTGTAATTGCCATCGGCTCATGCCAATAGCGATTGTTTTTCGGGTCGATGACTTCTATTCGTCGTTCTCTTCTCCCATCGCGGTGTTTGAAAATCAAACTGACCGTTTGCCATCCCTTTGGAAGAGATTCTACTTTATTCACATCGCTGCAGGAGAAACAACATTCCATAATTCATACCCTTTATTAAGGCAAAAAATTATAGAACTTAATTCTTTAAGAACCAAGGCTAAAGATTTTTTTCTATGTATGAAGAGATGGCTCGCGAAGCAAAATCGATATGCTCTTCCGTGTGCTCACTCGATATAAACCAAGCTTCATTCGAAGATGGCGGTATATAGATCCCGAGCTCAAATAGAGTCCTAAAAAAATGAGCGAATAGATTTTCATCTAAAGCGCTCTTCTCTTTTACTTGCTCTATTCCGAGAAAGATCGTAAACATAGAGCCTACTTGATTGATGCACGCCTTCGCTTTCTTCTTTTGGATTATTTCTCGGATTGGATTTAAAAGCCGATCAGTTTTGATTTGAAGCCTCTCGTAAAATAGAGGTTTTTCGATCTGGATCAGCATCTCAAGGCCTGCTCGGATCGCTACCGGGTTGCCAGATAAGGTCCCTGCTTGGTAGACCTGTCCTAACGGTGCCAAACAATTGAGAATTTTCGATTTTCCTCCCACTGCCGCGACAGGGAATCCTCCTCCGATCACCTTTCCAAAACAGGTGAGATCGGGATCGATCTGATAGAGTCCCTGAGCGCCTTGCAGCGCTACCCGAAATCCGGTGATCACTTCATCAAAGATCAGAAGCGCGCCCGCTTTCTCAGTCTCTTCGCGGAGCATCTCCAAAAATCCAGGCTCGGGCGGGACAACCCCCATATTCCCTGCCACCGGTTCTAGGATTACACCCGCTGTATTTTTTCCCATTTCAGATTGGAAATAGGCCCTCACTGCATGAAAGTCATTGAATGGAAGGCAAATCGTATCGGAAATGATATTCGCGCCCACTCCTTTTGAAGTAGCGACAGAGTTGATGTGGGCGACTCCAGAGCCTGCCTGGATTAAAAGGGCGTCGCTATGTCCATGATAATGGCCTGTGAACTTTACGATTTTCGGCCGCTCGGTAAATCCCCTCGCAAGCCTCAAAGCCGTCATCCCCGCTTCGGTACCTGAATTGACGAACCTGATTTTTTCAACTGATGGGATCAGCCCCACAATTTTTGTCGCCAGCTTTTCTTCCACTTCGGTTGCAATCCCAAACGAGAATCCCTTTGCAAGCTGTTCATTCGCTGCGCGAAGTACATCGGGATGGGCATGTCCGAGAATCAGAGGTCCCCAGCTCATGCAAAAATCGATATATTCTTTCCCATCCACGTCGCGGATCGTATCGCCCGACCCCGACTCGACGATCATCGGTTTGATCCCAAGTCCTTTAAACGCCCTCACAGGCGAATTGACTCCGCCTGGGATCACATTGCACGATCTTTCGTATATTGCTTCTGAATTTTTTCTCATTCTGCAGATTTTTTTTGACGTAGTCTAAATAATTCGGCAATATTCTTGCAAGATGCGCCGTGTTATATTTTTCACTCTTGCCCCTATTGTTGCCTTCACCCTCCCCTACACAATCAATTTTGTAGGGCTGAGGGACCAAACTGTCTTGAAGGCGATGTTCGACGCCTCCGATCTCGTCACGCTTCAAGACCGCCCACCCGCATCGATCAATGGACTTAGATACCGGATTGCAGCCGACACTCCAGCTCTACTCAAAGTGCTGCGCGCTTACGGCTATTACGATGCAATGATCACTTCCGATATAGAAGTTAGGAAAGGAGAATTCGAAGTATCCCTCTTCATCCATCCAGGTCCCCAATATGCCCTCGCCTCTTACGAAATCTACATGGGAGACTGCACGATCCCTGCTTCCATTCCCAATTGCGCCCCGTTCTCTCCCGAGAGATTGGGCCTTGAAATTGGGACAGGGGCCCTCTCAGTCAATATCGTGAATGCCGAATTGAAGCTCCTTTCGGAACTTTCCCGATGCGGCTATCCCCTCGCCACTGTAGAAAAACGGAAAGTGGAAGTTGACATGGCGGAAAAAGAGGTGAAGGCAGCCTCGTGCATCAACGAGGGCCCCTTCTCCAAATTCGGCCCCATCACGATTTTCGGACTAAAAGGGGTAAAACCGCGCTACATAACTCGGAAAATCGCCTGGAAAGAAGGGCAGATCTACAATAACGATTACGTCGAAGAGACCCAAAAGCGGCTTCTCAATAGCGATCTCTTTAGCTCTGTCTTGATTTCCCACGAGGAACAGGTCGACGCTGAAGGAGAACTCCCGATGAAAATGAGGCTCACTGAGGCCAAGCACAGGCAAGTTAGCCTCGGCGTCTTCTATGCTACAGTCGACGGCTTTGGGGGCTCCTTTGCTTGGACGCACCGGAATTTACGGGGCATGGGAGAGATCTTCAGCGTCAACGGGGACTTTTCGCAGCGCTATCTCGCTGGTACGATGACCTATAAAAAACCCGATTTTCTCCGCCTCAACCAAACCTATCGGGTAGTCGGCGCAATCAGCCGCGAGGACATCCGCGCTTATACCGCATTTATTTATTCGGCAGCCAATTTCATCGAACGGAAACTAGATCCTCGTAGAAGCGGCTCGATCGGATTTGAGATCGCTCACTACAACGTCTCCGATAGCGCCAGCAACGGGACTTATCTTTTCGCCGCTCTCCCCTTCTTTGCAAAATACAACACATCCGAAAACGTCCTCGATCCAACAAAAGGGCTCTCCGTCGTCTACCAAATGATCCCATACCAATCTCTTTTCTTTTCCAACCAACACTTTGTGAAACAGCGGCTCACTACAAACTTCTACATCCCCCTCCGAACTAGCCGGATCATCCTTGCTTTAAGAGCTCAATTTGGATCGATCGCCGGCTCGAACCAAGAAAATATTCCCCTTCCCGTCCTTTTCCTCGGCGGCTCTGAAGATGACTTGCGCGGCTATCGCTACAAAACGGTAAGCCCCCTCGACGATGAGGGAGATCCTCTCGGCGGCAGATCAGCCATCTTCACGAGCGTAGAAATCCGGATCCGGGTCACCAAAACGATTGGACTTGTCCCATTCGCAGATTTTGGCACCGTAACTTTGAGCGAAATCCCTCAAGTGGACGCAAAGTGGTTCAAATCGGTCGGCGGAGGACTCCGCTATTTCACTTTCTTCGGACCTTTGCGCTTCGATATTGGTTTTCCTCTCGATAAAAGAAAACACCTCGATAAAAACTTCCAGATTTACGCCTCAATAGGACAATCATTCTGATGAAAAAAATTGCCCTCCTGATCGGTTTCCTTCTTCTTCTTCTCGTCCTAGCGATCACCCTTGTGAGAAGTGAATGGGGACAGGAAAAAGTACGCGATCTTCTCACCCGCTCATTAAAAAAAGGGGGCTTTGAGATCGAATTCAAAGAAATAGAAGGGACTCTTCCAAACCTTCTTCACCTAGAAGAGGTAACCCTAAGAGGAAATGGGCTCACAATCCAAATCCATTCGATCGATTTTGAAATCTCTCTTCTCAGGTTCCTCAAAAGAGAGATCTATTTCAATGAACTCAAAGCCGATCAAATTTCTTGGATTGGAAACTATACCTCTGGAACTTCTGCAAGCAACAAAACAATGCCGATCAGCGTGGAGCGATTGCAACTGACACATCTCCAAATCCCCAACTCCCATCAAGTCAATTTAAAAGGGAGGCTCGAAATTTCGAGCAAACGGCGCAAATTCAACTTGGCAATTGAAAGCCCCGACTTTCCCAATGCGATTGCCAATTTGCAGGCTCTTATCCAATCCAACGGGACAGCCCAAATCCGAGGCGATCTCAAGAGCCCCAATCTCCAAATCATCGGATATCCCTACAACGAACCGTTCGATCTCCATTTTTCAGCAAGAGGCCCATGGAATTCCGTTTGGGTCAAAGGGTTTCCCTTCATGACTGGAAAAATTCGAGGCACTCTTCAAAAGTGGAACTTTTCAAGCCAGTTCGATACCGATGGGCAAGGGACCCTCAATCTAACGCAAGCGGAGGCAACAGGTCCGGAGGGGACTCTCAAAGGAAAAGCCTCTTTTAACCAGGACTTAAAATTCCAAACCGCTTCGATCGCTGTCCAAACTTCATCCCTTCCGTATGAGCTGGAGGGACGCATAGCCGCCTATCTCAATCTCCGCTCGGAAGGAGATGCAATCCATGCAAAAGGTTCTTTCCAAATTCCCAAGATCGCCTACCATCAATACGAATCAGACAAAGTGACAGGGACGATTGAAGCTACTTGGGAAAACCGAGTCATAAAAGGATTTACCCAAATTTCGAGCACCTTTTTTAAAGCGTCGTGGGAGCTCGCTACAGACTTCTCTTGGACTCCCGGAGGATCCCTTTTTCTTCCCACCCAAGAGCTCAAAGGGCCCAGATCGGAAGACCCTCGTGTAGGGAAAGAGTTTACGTA
>CAYZHU010000042.1:0-5884 GCA_964477585.1 uncultured bacterium | reverse complement strand
CCGTCGCTAAAGGAAAAGGAAATCTCGAACTACAGCCCGATCAAATCTGGATAGGGACAACCGAATTGAAAATTGAAAACGTGCAAGGGCTGAACATTCCCCAAAACAACTTTTATGGAGATCTTCTCGCTAAAGCCGAATGGAAAAGAGCCCCCGCTGGAGAACAATTCCTCCATATTGATGCAGCCGCAACTGATTTTTATTACGGAAATTTCCACGCACAGAAGGGATCTCTCTATTCCGACCTGACCGATCCGTTCCATACGCTCAAGGGGGAAATCTACCTCGATTTTGAAAAGATCCTTTGGGGTTCTTTAGAGCTCGAATCGGCCAGTATAGAAACCAGTAACGAAGGGGAAAATTGGCCCTACAAACTCTTTGCCGAAGGGAGATGGAAACATCCCCTAGAACTCAAGATGAGCGGATTTTGGCGCTACCAATCGAACGAGTTTTTCGCTGAGATCCAAAAATGGGAAGGAAGCTTTTTCAACCACCCCTTTATCCTCGCTGAGCCCTTCGCCATCGAATGGAAACCGGAAGAGTTCCATGTGAGTCCTATGGAATTGTCCGTTGCCAATGCCAAAATCATCGGGACCCTCGAAAGGAACGCAGCGAGAAGCGACGCCCACTTCCAACTCGAACAGCTCCCGCTCGATTTTCTCTCTTTGAATCCCCTTGACGTCTCGATCAAAGGGAAGATCGATCTCGACGCGATCCTCCATGAAGAAAATAACCAGCTGAAAGGGACCCTCTCCGCTTCGATCGATCAAATGGAGATCGCCTCTAGAGAAAATGAAAGACTTTTAGCCTCTGGCGCCATCAACGGGACGATCAATCGGGACAGACTCGATCTAGAGGCCCATCTAAATGTAAATAATACCCCTCTCCTTACCCTTTCCGCTATTCTTCCGATTCATCTCTCTTTATTTCCTTTCCAAGCAGAGCTCCACATGAATTCTGCAGCAAAAGGGGATTTCGCTTTTGACGGCCACGTGGAAGATATTCTCGACTTCTTCGATCTAGGGACTCATCGCCTCGAAGGAGAGATGCATGGGAAACTCCACCTCAGTAATACTCTCAGCAGTCCCCAACTCGAAGGAAAATGGGAACTCATGAATGGTCTCTACCAAAATTACTATACCGGCGCTGAGATCCGAAACCTCCAAGCCGCCGGCATTGCTGAGCAACAAACCTTTTATCTCCAATCTTTTACAGGGGAAGACCCAAAAGGAGGGACCGTATCAGCCTCGGGGGAAATCCATCTTGCAGACCCCTATCCATTCCGGTTTGATACCGTCCTCAATCAACTCCAGTTTGTCGACATCGATCTCGTCACCTCATTAGGTCTTGGCAAAGTGCAGATCAAAGGGACCCGCGAGTCGGCTACCGCTACGGGAACAATCGAATTGACTCAGAGTACCATCACCGTCCCCGACCATATCCCCAAGCCTCTTCCCAACCTTCAAGTTGTCTATAAAAATGCCTTGAAACCTACTCCTGCTCCCGAACTTGAGACGTTCCACCCTTATCCACTTTACCTCGACGTCCATGTCCATGCCCCCAAAAACATTTCGATCACAGGCCGCGGCCTTGACTCCGAATGGAAAGGAGATTTTCAAATCGGCGGCACATGGACTGAAATGGCCGCAAAGGGAAAACTGGAATTGATCGACGGGACATTCACCTTTTCTAGCCGTTCCTTCAAACTTACCGACGGCTCCCTTTCGCTCAGCGGAAGAGCGCACGAGATGCCGTATCTCAACCTCTCGGCTGGAACCGAACAAAAAGGGATCGCCATCACCGCCCACCTGAGCGGCCCCCTGAATAATCCCCAACTCACCTTCCGTTCTGTCCCCCCGCTGCCTTTAAGTTCCATCATGTCCTACCTCCTTTTTGGACAAGACCTCTCGGAAATCAGCGGCTTCCAAGCCTTGCAGCTCGCTACTTCGATCGCCAGCATTGCCGGCGAAGGGCCCGATATCTTGGAGAGCACCCGCCGCTCCCTCGGCCTCGACCGGCTCCGGATCGTCTCCGCCCCCCATCCTGAGATTGAAGGGGAAACGATCTCTATCCAAGCCGGCAAGTACGTCGCTGAAGGGGTGATCGTCTCCGTCAGCCAAGGAGCTGAGGATAGCAGCACCAATGCCAGCATCGAAGTAGAAATCAAAGATAATTTTGTTTTCCAAGCCGAAACCGATCAGAAACAAGAGCAAGGAAAATTCACGATCAAGTGGACGCTGAATTATTGAATATCCCAGAAAAGTAATTCACCACAGAGATAATCACCACAGAGGCGGGGCAGTCCCGAGGCTGTGAAAAAATTGAGACATCCACCGATTTTGATGAAATTCTTCTGCAATTTTTTTGGATCGATCCGAGGGCAACTCGAGGAGAGTTGTTCGAAGGAGCGAGACGAAAAAAGGGCCAAGAATTTCGCAAAAGCGGCAGGGTAACGATTTTTTCACAGCCTCCCTGCACCCCAAAAAAGAACGCAGAAAGCCAAAGTCCACTCTCTAGGTATTGCTCTTGTCGGAAATTCAATGTTTCACTACTATCTCCTCCCTTTAAAAGTTGTAATATAAAAAGAAACTTAGGATTCAAAAAATTGCTCGTCTGGCGCATAAATTCTACGAGCTTTATATTGTAAGGCGCGCGCGAGCGAGAATTATAGAGGAATGAGATCATGGCAGACTTATCGATCAATGATAGTTATCTAGAAGAACTCGACGATTTCGATCGTCTCTATGCGGAGAAGAGCCCCGACTCGATCCACATCGACAAAATCGCCGATGCAGAAATGCATAAAAAAACACACGCGATCGCACCTCTCTACATCAAGAATTTGGACCTCGCTCCATTCGCTTTCAACTTCAAACAGAAAACTATCGATGCTATCCCCGAAGGAATGCCGATCGCCTCTCTTGTCGAAGGCGTCGCTCAAAATAACGGAATGCCTATCGCAGTAAGACCTGTCGAGATCAAAGCTCCCGTCGCTGGCGAAGAGAGCGAAAACTATGCGTGGCAAGCGGTTCGGGATGTTCCAGAGAAAGCTTGGCCTGTCATCGAAAATGGACTCGTAGAAGCAGATAAGGGAGAGGCCCCATCGCTTGAAGGCTTTCCTAATCTCGCAAGGGAAGCTGTCTCACTCGGGGTCGCTAAAGAAAAAGTGAATCGAGATGCGTTGAGAGGCCACGTAAAAGAGGCAAAGCTGTACCAGAAAAATATCGACCTCCTCCTCGATCTCAAAGCGGAAATCTCTGCCGGCTCATCAGAGAAAGACTGCCCTCTCTCCGATAAAGCAAAAGGAATCATTCAAGAGCTCAAAGCAAATGGGATCGATATCTGGAAAGGGGATCCCAATACAGTGCCTAAAGATAAGCACGCTTCCTTGGGCTCCGACATCACAGGCCGGGCCGATCAAGAGAGAGTGAAGCTCCAAACGCTCTTTACGACCGTGATCCAGGTGATCATCCAGAGCGATAGTTCCATCATGCAAGCCTTGCAGAACATCGTTCGAGAAAGCAGCAACTTCTTACGCGATGTAACGGGACGCTATGCTACCCGATAGCCTAACCGACCTCTTTCAAGATCCGAGAAAAGATCTTCTCCTGACCGAAGAAGAGATGGAGAAGTTCTATAGTTACGGATTCGCACAATATGGTTGCGGCAACTGGGCGGAAGCGGCCGAAGTATTCCGTCTCCTTTGCACCCGCCGCCCCCTGGAAGGAAGATTCTGGTTTGGCCTTGGCGCGACTCTCCAGGAAGCGGGCAACTATGAAGAGGCTCTCCATTCTTGGGCGATGGCATCCCTACTCCAAAAAGAGGACCCATTTCCCCATTTCCATGCGGCTGAATGCTGCTTTTCTCTTCTGTGGAAAGAGGACGCGCTGAAAGCTCTTCGAGAAGCGGAAGAGAGAACAGGGGCTGCTCATCCGCTGAAAGAAAAAATCGTCCTATTGCGGGAGAGATGGCATGTCCATTGATTGGATCGATTGGGACAATGAGGCGCAAAGGGCTATCTTGTTAGACGCGCTCGAATGTTATGCAGATACCCTCCCTCCAACAGAGCCGCTTAAGCCTTTGGCCCCGGCGCCGCTCGGCCTCGCCTCCGATCCGATCTCCAAAATTGAACCCGCTCCTCTTCCTTTTCCTCCGGAACTCCTCACACCTCTTTACCGTCCCGAACTCTCCGCACCCAATATCGATCCCAATCGGAACATCATGTACGACCTCTTCGAAGTCCATAAAAAGACCGAGGAGCAAGCGTCCCGAGGCACAAAAATCCTCAAGTGGCAGATCGATTCCGACATGGCCGATATCGAGCGGCTTACCCTGGAGAAGCAGCAAGCGCTCGAGAAGCACGCCAAAGAGGTAAAAACCAAAAATACATGGGGCATCCTTGGAAAAATCGCCCAATACATCACATCCGCCGCAACCATTGTCTTTGGAATCGCCTGCATTGCCACAGGAGTAGGCTCTGCAGCTGGCGCCCTCCTCATCGCCTCAGGAGGCCTTGGCCTCGCAAGCCGGGTGATGACCGATACAGGCGCCTGGCATGCCGTCGTCAAATGGTTCACGAAATCGGAAGAATTGCAACTCAAGCTTGCCCAGCGGATCGATATGGGCCTATTCTTCCTTTCACTTGGCCTAGGGCTTGCCGGAGGAATTTTGGCTCTCCATTCAGGGGCATTCGCCGCTTTGCGAGGAGTCGGACCTGAAGCGATCGCTCAAAAGGCTAGCCAAATTCTAGCTCTTGCTGGAGGGACCTCCACCGCCGTCACCCGCGTCGGGGAAGCTGCCTCTGACAATAAAGTAAAAAAACTAGACGCCCTCCTAAAACTCGACGAAGGGGGGATCTTCCTCGATTATGAGAAAATGAACGAAAACACAAAATCTTCCGTTCGGATGGTGGAGACTTCCACTTCCATTCTCGATGTGATCAAGGAAGCTATATCATCAAGGGTCGTAACGTTTGATTAAAAAAAGGAACTCATATGGCCGAAACAATTGAAAACCTAAGTAGCACAGAAGTCAGTAACTACAGCAGCTGGGGTCTCGGCGACGACGAGCGGCTGGAGGACCGAAAAGATTGGAATGCAATCAATGACGCTGCACTCCCGATCCTTTTACAACAGAATCATGTCTCCTACTTAAATCTGAAAGGAAGGGTCTCAAAAGAGGAAACCGGCATAGATGAGACAAAAAAATGCGCCCTTTCTATTCTCGGACAAGAAGAAGGAGTCGATGAACTAGGCGATCAAGTGCGCAATCTCATGGAGAACCTAACTCCTGAAGAACATGCCCAAGTCCAAGCAGAGCTCACCCAAGCGGAGAGCCTTGCTGAAAATGAAACCGAGCTCAACTTCATCTACCAACTCAAAGCTCTCGTCGCAAAAGCTTATGAGCAGCAAGGGCGTCTTTCAGAAAAGGACCGCCTCCAACTCGATAAGCTGAAAAACGAGTATCAAACCTCAGTCGAAAATAGTTCCACCCTCACCCAAAAAATGGGAAAAACGGGCCTTGTGGTCGCAATCTGCTTCAGCGCCGTTTTCCTTGGCCAATTTGTCCTGCCTGCCAATATGGGAGGGCTGGGTAAAGCGATGGAATATTTCTCCAACCAAGATAAAGCGGTCAGCGGCTTTTTCCAACAAAATATCCAAGCAGAGATCACCAGAGAATCTGGCAAGAGCTCCTTGGCCCAAACAGAGATGACGGGGCAGCAGAATAAGAGAGCCTCTCAAGATGGATTCAAGCAAGAGATGACCGAGCCGCTCCGCTTGGCTCTCCAAGCCCTAAAAGAGGGAAGCCAATCTCGTTAAGAAGTCCTAGGATTTTGTTCCGAGGCTGTGAAAAAATTGAGACATCCACCGATTTTTTCAAGATC
>CAYZHU010000041.1:0-11630 GCA_964477585.1 uncultured bacterium | reverse complement strand
TGAATTCCACTACCTGGGAAGTTACGCCTATAGCCGATTTACGAAGATCCAAAATGGGGTACCCTAGCTGACCCATCCATTCAATAGTAATGTTCTCTATAACGGCCTCGATTTTTCGCCGACGCCAGTATGGAGCGTCGATATGGATATTCAGTTTGCCGCTACGACAAAGGAGCCGTTCAATTTCCGCACGGTCGCAATCCAGGCCCGTTATCTCTGGCTCGATGATATCATTGGCGACGCGGTGAGTTTAGCGACTGGAGCCAGCATTCGGACAACTGCGACCCGGAGTTTGCGCGATGTGAGCTGTCCCTATTTTGGAAATGCCGATTTCGAGCTCAATATAGCAATGGGAAAAGAGTGGGATGTTTCCGATTTCTTGCGTTTTCGGGGATGGGGATATGGAGCCATAGGGCATGCGAATCGGGGATCTCCCTGGGTTCGAGGAATTGTAGCTATTGAGACAAATATAGATGACCAGCATAAACTTGCGGTCATTGCCGATGGGACAAGTGGATATGGGGGCCGCAAGAGAATCAATCCGAATCATTTTTTTGGCTATGCCAAAGTCAGGGAAAAGAACATCGATGTCTGTTTCCGTTATGGGTATAGATTAGGCGTTTGGGGAACTTTCCGGGTTGAATATGCCCATCGCTTCCTCGCAAAATCATGTCCCGCTAAAGTCAACACCGTCGCCATCAGCTATCTCTTGCCCTTCTGTTTCTAACCGGTTACAAAATCCCGTGCGAGACCGAGACCGAGCACCGTTTTCCGAAAACGACGAGATCAACGCAAAGACGCCAGGTCGCAAAGGCGCAAGAAAATTAATCGGTCTCGCACGGATTTTCTTTAACATATACCGTAGTTTTCACGGGTAGTTAGCTTGTTTCATATTCTAGATACTTGTCGGCGTTTTAATTAATTAGGAATGTCATCATGCATCCAGTAGGAACAACAGATTTTAAAAGTATACCTTTGCTTTCGCGCGAAAATGCTGATCAAAGTAGGAGCGGCACAGAAAGTGCTGTCTCAGTAACGGCTTCACGAACATTAACAACTCCTTCAGAGCAACCAAAGTGGAAAGCAAGAGTCTATAAAGTGCTCGTCGCAACAGCTATAGCTACAGCAATAGCGGCAGTCATATATCTTGCCAGTCTTCCAAACTGCCCGCCAGGACAAGAATATTTGGGTCGAATAGATAAACCATGGATTTGCTCTTGTCAAGTTCCTAGCAATATGACGGCCTCTTATTGTATGCGGCCTCGTTAGACGATCAGGAGCAAGATATGATTCCACTAGTATCGCCAAGAAAGGATTGCCTGCGTCTTTTAGAAGAAGAGAGAACTCAATTTCCAACAACAGCTATAGTAAATCGTAGCCTGCCGACTATTTTCTCCAGAGGCGAAGGTAGTTGCCGTAAGAATACATATACTATTTGTTTGTCCATGGGAATTCTGTCTGCGTTGATCCTTCTTGGAGTATATCTTTTGCCTTCGACTTGTGAAGGAAGAGGAACATTGAAAGGCAGTATAGAAGATCCGACGCAATGTTTTTGTTCCTTGAATACTTCACTTCCATTTTGTTACGGCGGGCCAGGTTAAATATATATTGCGACGGCTGTTGCATAAGAAGAAGAATGGCTGATCGAAACGAGGATCTGAGGATCTTGGAAGTGCTCTCGAGCTGAAGGGGAGAGAGTCACTTCCGGTTTTCCATCAGGATCGTTGACGATTTCAATATCGTGCCAAGAAATTTTAGCGCCGATGCCGGTTCCAAGAGCTTTTACTATCGCCTCTTTTGCAGCAAAACGGCCTGCAAAATGGGGAACCGGATCTTTGAACTTATAACAGTAATCTTGCTCTTGCTGGGTGAAAAGGCGATTGAGAAAATGTTGACCGTGCCGCTCGATGCTCTGCCGCATCCGGTCGATCTCGATGATATCGTTGCCAAGCCCTCGGATACTACTGTTCTTCATGCTCCTCGTGATAGGTGGAATAGCTTCCTCCCTCTTCATCCATAGCATTGCAGAAAATCATCCTGCCGGAAGAGGTGTGTTTGACTGAAAGAACTTGCGCATCGACGATCTCTCCGATGAATCCGCCGCCGCCATTGACAACGACCATTGTGCCATCATCGAGATAGCCTACTCCTTGCCGCGGCTCCTTCCCATATCTTTGGATCTTGATCTTGATGTGTTCTCCTGCCTGCATGAGAGGTTTTAAGGAATTGGAAAGGCCATGGATGTTGATGAATCGGACCCCTTCGATGGCAGACATCTGAACGCGGCTGATATCGGCAGTGAGGATATTAGCGTCGAGAAGCCTCGCGAGCCTGACCATTTTGCTGACATGGTCTTTCACGTCGGGAAAATCAGTGTCGTTATAACGGAGTTCTAACTCTTGGATCGCCTCCAATTTTTTTACTACTTCGAGCGATCTTTTCGCTTTCAGCTTGCTCGCTTCATCCCCGATTTCCGATTGCGCATAGATCTCTTTAAGAATGAAGCGGGGGATGACCAAATGGTGGTCGAGAAGGCCTGACGAGGCAAGATCGATGATTCGAGCATCGGTGAGAACCGAATTATCGATCAGAAGATCTTTTTTCTTATGGGCAGTAGGAGTGAATTTAACAAAGGGGATGCTCACATAGATCTCGTCAGCAGAGCGGAGGGTCATGAGCATTCCTAAATAGATCCCAAAGAGAAAGAGGCAAATTTTGATGATCTCTAATACTTGCGGCTTCAAATGGATCGATGCGGAGCTAATATCTAAAATTGCCGATAAGATAAGGACAAGAGCCTGCCCCATCAAATACCCAACAAATAATCCCACGATTGCAATATTGAGCGCACGCAGGTTAAATCTTTTGAAAAGAAGATCAAATCCAATCAAGACCAGACCTAATATTGCTCCCATTCCAATGCCGAGTCCCAGATTAGCGGTCGTATATCCTTCAGGGCCTGAAATCATATAAGTTGTCATAAAAAATATACTGAGAATTACGAAAAGGATTCGGGTAAATGCAAGAGCTAAATTCATAGAACTCCTAGGAGATAATCTCTATAGGATTGTAGGGCGACTCAGAATTTTTGTCGACAAACTTAAATTTTATATGTGGAAAAAAGTAGATTTGATATACTGCTTTTTATGAAACAGCGCGGTTGGATAGCACTCTCTGGTTTTCTTTGGTTTGGAATTGGCGTCTCTTTAATCTATAAGGGGCTCCATTTCATCTCGGAAGCTCTGGTGCGGATCGACTCTTTCTGCTTCCGTTGGCAGCATGTTTTCGGCGGAGTGCAGCAAACTGCGACAGGGTTGATTGCGATTGGGTTGCTCGTCGGTTTTTTTAAAGGTCGATTTATCTTGTCGAAAACGGTTCAGCGGGTTGTGAAAAGGATTGCGGCTCTCCCGCTACCTATCCGTTTCACGCAGGCCTATGCGCCGAGTTACTGGTTCTTGATCGGAGGGATGGTCTGTTTAGGGATCAGTTTCCGATTTCTACCAATCCCCATTGATTTGAGAGGGACGATCGATCTAGCGATCGGCTCTGCGTTAGTCAACGGCTCTATGCTCTACTTTAGAGCTGTTAAGTCCTTGCAAATTAGTCATTTGTGATAATGGCTTCCCCGTTCGATTTCTAAGGCTCGATAGATCTGTTCGATCAGGATAAGACGTGTCATTTGGTGGGTGAAAGTGAGAGGGGAAAGACTCATGCGGAGCCCTTTCAGATTAGCGGGGATTCCATCCGCCCCTCCGATCACAAAAACGAGTCGCGATCCTTTTTGGATGAAGAGTTCCATGATTTTCTTGCTGAATTGTTCGCTATTGAAAACGGTTCCGTCAGGCGTTAGAAGGATGAGATGAGGTTCTAGTTCGCTCCATTGAATCAGCTGTGCGTCATCTTTAGCGATGGCCCATTCAACGGAAAGTTTCCCGTGCAGCCTCTTTTCATATTCGGCAATTCCCTCATTCAGCCAACTTTCTCGGGTCCGGCCTATAGTTAAAACTTTGACTTTAAACATATCCACGATGAAAATAATAGCTATGTTACCGCTTCTTTATATTAATTGGGATCCGAAACCGGAAATTTTTACTCTTCCTTGGATTGGACTGCCTATTCTTTGGTATGGAGTTCTCTTTGCCGCGGGGTTTGCAATTGGATTTCCGATATTCGTCTCGATTTTGTCCCGCTATTTTGCCGCTTTGCCCGAATTCCATAAATCGAGTTTCGAAGAGATCAAGAAAAAGGCATACCAGATCGGAGACAAACTGACGATCTATCTCGTAATTGGGACTGTTTTGGGAGCGAGGATCGGCCATTTCCTTTTTTATGAAAAACCCTCAGATTATTTGACCGATATCGGTCAAATTTTCCGCGTTTGGGAAGGGGGGCTTGCAAGCCATGGAGGGGCGATCGGGATTATTTTGGCGGCAGGTCTTTTCAGTCTTAAGACAAAAAAAGAGGGATTGACTTGGGTGAGGCTTCTCGATTTTCTTTCGGTCCCAGCCGCCTTTGCATCTTTTTGCATCCGTATCGGGAATTTTTTCAACCAGGAGATACTGGGGACCCCTACAACTGTCCCTTGGGCGATTATTTTCGGACATCCGGCCGACAGGAGCCTTCCCATTCCCCGCCATCCTGCGCAACTCTATGAGGCATTTTTCTATATCCTCGTCTTCTTTCTCCTCTTTAGGCTTAGCTATTCACCCAAATTTCTTTTTGTAAAAGGGAGGTTGGTCGGGCTTTTTCTCATACTTGTCTTTGGCTTCCGTTTTCTAATTGAATATTTCAAGTTAGAACAGAGCCATCTTCTTTCTCTGACGTCAACTCTTACGATGGGGCAGATCTTAAGCATCCCTGCAATCCTTGCAGGTTTTTTACTTCTCTTTTGGAAAAGAAGAAAAGTATAAACGTTTTGCAAGTAATCAGGCTTATTTTTTCATACTCGTCGTTTTCGGGAAAAGGAGACTCGGTTCGGTCTCGCACGGATTTTAAGAAAATAAGGCTATGCTTATTTTGAATAGGCTATGCAGGCGATTTCGATAGGGGCATCGAGAGGGAGCTTAGCAACTTGTACGGTTGCGCGAGCCGGATAGGGGCGGAAATGGAATCTCTCGGCATAGACTTTATTCATCTCTTGGAAATGGCTTAAGTCTTTTAAAAATACATCGGTCTTCACTACATGCTGCAACCCAAGACCCGCCCCTTGAAGGATCGCCTCCAAGCTGTCGATTATACGGCTAGTTAAGGCTTCGATAGGCCCTTCCATCAATTTTCCCGTAGCAGGGTCTATCGGGAGCACTCCCGAGATGAAGAGATAGTCGCCCGCCAGGATGGCTTGAGAATAGGGGCCTATGGCTGCTGGGGCGCCTGAACTAATAATCATTTTTTTATTCATGGGTTTTAATTCTAAAAATTGTTAAATTGTTTATCTAAAAAATGAGGAATTTTTATGATTCGGTTAATTCCGGCAATGAGAAGCTCAGAACCATCCCGTCATTATCCTTTTAGTGGTAGTTTGGCTCAATTGGCCCAAAAAGTCTCTAGAAAAATTCATTTGATCCCAGTTGCTTTTGCAAAAGAACCAAAACTTGAGGATCCTGCCAAAGTGCCGCCGCCGCCGCCTGGTGGCAACGATCCCCCACGCATAGAAAACGTTGTTCCAGCTCCACAAGTACCCCGTCGCCCACTTCCTCCGCCACGACGTTTAAATAACCGCAATCTAGATCAAATGGCTGCAGCATTTTTAGGGGAAGTGTTCCTTTAGCAATCTTCTTTTTCTTGACCCATTCGGAATGGAGAGAGATAATGAATTTTTATTAACGGGAGGAGTCGTATGAATTTCATCAATATCGCAGGTCATTTAGGCGCAGATCCTGAAGTCCGCTTCACTTCATCTGGAAAAAAAGTAACAACGCTTCGGGTCGCAACTAAGACGAGGAAAAAAAATAATGACGACACAATCTGGTGGCGCGTGACGATTTGGGGAGAAGATTTCGATAAGATGATCCCTTATTTGAAAAAAGGGTCGCCCATTGTCGTATTCGGAGAAGTGCAAAAGCCAGAAATTTTCAATGACCGAGAAGGAAAACCGCAGATTTCGATGGAGATCACAGCAGTCCACCTCCAGTTTAGCCCATTCGGAAAATCGGGAGGATCGGGCGAGCAAACAGCAGCTGCGCCTAAGACTCAAGAAGGGGGGCCGCAGTTTGGCGCCTTCCCAGAAGCGGCCGCGCCGAACCCATACATGGGAGGCAAGCCTGCAGCGAAGGGTGAGACCTTCGATGATGAGGTCCCATTTTGAAATTTACGTTCGTTGATAGCTTAGAAAAAAGGGAGCCGCTCGATGGGCTCCTTCTCCCATGCTTTGAAGGAGAAAAAGGGTACAAGGAATTCGAAGAGGCAGCTCCTTTTTTCCAATCAGGAGATTTCAAGGGAAAAAATGGGGAGATCGGCTTTGTCTATGGAAAGAACAAGGAACGGATTTTTCTTCTAGGCCTTGGGTCTCCTGATCAGATGGATGATGAGGGATTGAGGCGCGCCTTTGCAAACGGAGTGCGCGAAGTAAGAAAGAAGAGGGTGCAGAGCCTCAACATTCTCTTGCCCCGCAAGGCATCAAGGGGAATTTACGAGGGAATATTACTCGCCAATTACACTTTCAACAAATTGAAGTCGAAAAAAGAAGAGATCGTTCTTGAAAAGATCGGTTGGATCGGCGGGGATCGAAAAGAGATCGAACGGGCCCATCGGGTAGTCGATTCGATCCACTTTGTCCGCGATTTGGTAAATGAGAATTCCGATGAAAAACCTCCCCAAGCGATTGGAGAGATCGCAAGAAAATTGAAAGGGTGCAAGACGACTCTTTTAGGAAAGAAGGACTTGGAGAGGGAAAAAATGGGACTGATGCTCGCTGTAAGCCGAGCTTCAATCCAAGATCCTTGTTTAGCAATCGTCTCCTATAACGGAAACCCAAAATCAAAGGACCATGTTGTATTGGTTGGAAAAGGGGTTACCTACGACACAGGGGGATTGCACCTCAAGCAGCCCGATAACATGATGACGATGAAATCCGATATGGCGGGAGCGGCAGTCGTTTTAGGAACGATTCGGGCGGCCGAAGCGCTTGAGTTGCCGGTGAATGTGACGGGGATCCTGCCGCTTGTTGAAAATAGCATCGGTTCCAAGAGCTTTAAACTGGGAGATGTCTACACCTCTCATTTAGGAAAAACGGTTGAGATCAAAGATACAGACGCAGAAGGAAGATTGATTTTAGCCGATGCGATCTCGTATGCGATTGAACATTTGAAACCCGCTTGCCTCATCGATGTTGCGACTCTGACCGGTTCGATTGTCGTCGCTCTGGGCGAGGAGATGGCGGGCTTTTTCTCCAATGATGAAACGGTAGCAAAAGATCTCTTGGCCTCTTCGAAGAAAACAGGAGAGCCGCTTTGGAGAATGCCGCTCAATTCCGATTATAAGGAACTCTTGAAGTCGGAGATCGCCGATCTGGTCAATTCTGCAGGACGAGATGGGGGGTGCATCAAGGCGGCCCTTTTCCTTGAAGAATTTGCCGGTTCGGTTCCTTGGGCCCATATCGATTTTGCAGGGCCTGCCTTTTTGACAAAGGCGAAACACTACAATACATCAAAGGGGACGGGTTACGGCGTTAGACTCTTGCTCGATTTTCTTGAGAGAAGGGCAAAATGAAGTGGCTCGTAGCAGGACCTGAAAAGCTAGCCCGCTTCCTATCGGATCAACTTGGAGAGGAATATTCGGGCAAGCAGATCCGAAAGGCGCTGGATGCGAATTTATGCCGCGTGAACGGATCGATCGAACGGTTTGCCTCTACCCAATTGAAGCGGGGGGACATCGTCGAGCTAGCCCCTAGTTGGAAGTCTATATTTTCTTCTGCTCTAAGCGGCTTGACTGTTGTCTATGAAGATGAATTTTTGAAAGTTTGCAATAAGCCTAAGGGGATGGTTTGTACCGATCCTCTCCTTGTCCACCGTCTCGATAAGGAGACGACAGGTCTCTTGATGTTTGGAAAAAATGGAAAAACAAGAGATCGGCTCATGGAGCTTTTTAAAAATCGGGAGATCCAGAAGAGCTACGTGGCCGTTGTCGATGGGATCCCCAAACAGCAAGAGGGGACGATTGAGAGTTTTTTAACTAAGAAGAGTTCTTTTGAGGGGCAGACGATCTGGGGATCGAGCGGGAAAGGGCTGACTGCCATTACCCACTGGGAAAAAATTGGAGAGGGGAGACAGGCAGCCCTTCTCTTGGTGAAACCATATACTGGGAGAACCCATCAGATCCGGGTCCATTTGGCAGAGATGGGCCATCCGATTTTGATCGACCGTCAATATGCAAGACACTTCCGTTGTAAACTCTTCATCCACAGGCCTCTTTTGCACGCCTATAGACTTGAGTTCCACCATCCATTTATAAACCGGAAAATGGATTTGAGGGCCCCTTTACCTCTCGACATCTGTAATTGTTTGATCGATGTGTCCATGAAAATGGGTCAGCCGGGTGAGCTTCTTCGAGAAGATGAGAAGGAGAAGGCCCGGTACGGTGCAGAGGATGACAAAGATCGAAAAGAAATAGTAGAGTCCTCCCATTTTATCCATAAGGCCGGCGAGCATCCCTCCGCTATAGAAGGCGAGTCCAACGCTGGCATACCAGAAGCCGATCATGAGGGCTGTGTAGCGCTGAGGCGCTAGCCGGCTCACCATCGAAAGGCCGATTGGCGCAAGGAGCATTTCCCCAATTGCCATCAAAAAGTATGCGAAGATGACATACCCGGAAAAGACATCGGCTGTTTTTGCATTTGCTGCGATCCCTTTCGATCCGATCATCATCACAAAAAAACAGCCGGCGATGAAGAGGAGGCTCAATGAGGTTTTCAGGGAAGGAGAAGGGTCTCTCCCTGTTTTCTGTAATTTTGCATAGAGCAAGGCTAAAATAGGAGCTAGGACGATTAGAAAGAAGCTTTCGCTCGATAAGAAGACCCCTTCTGGGATATTGAATCCCCAAATAGTTTTGTCCATGAAGTCGTGGACATAGATCTCCAAGGAAGAAAATCCCTGGTTGTAAGCCGCCCAGAAAAAGAGGGAAACGAGATAGAAAATGGCAATGACAAAGAGCCGGTCTTTTTCAACGGGGGAGAGCTTTTTTTTCTCCGCTTGGTGAATTTTTTGGTGGATCTTTAGCGCGCTATAAGTCTCTTTGAATTTCAAGAGATAATAGATGACGGGGATCAATCCGATCACCTGGACTGAGCCGGCGAGAAAAAAGGCTGCATGCCAGCTCACTAATTTTGCGACTGTGCCAAATGTAAGAAGGGAAATAAATACGCCGATATTGATCGAGGCATAGTAGATGGAAAAGCCAGCTTCTCTTAAATGGGGTTTGTCTCGGTAGGCATAACTCAAGATAGTCAAAATGCTCGGGGTGAAAAGGCCATATCCGCAAGCTGTGATGAAAAGAGCTAAAATCATGAGGGGGTGATTTCCAGTCGCAAGAAGAAAACAGCCTATCGCATTGATTAGGGCGCCGAGAAACAGGGGAGATTGGTAGTTCCACCGGTCGGCGACCCATCCTCCTACAAGAGGAAGGAAAGTGGCGCATCCGCTGTATATCCCATAAACATGAGTTGCATGGTCATTTGGGTAGTGGAAATTTTCGATGAGGTAGAGGACCAGCATGAAGCCTACGCCCCAGAACGCAAACCGCTCGCACAACTCGGCAAGGCCCAAATACCAGAGATCTTTCGGATGCTCTTTTAACGAAATCATACACTTTTCTCTCTGCTACTCTGATCAATGGAGAAATTGGATTTATTCGTCAATAGAGGATTGGAGGAGATCGAAATCGATATTTTCTTCCACAACTTTGATCGCCTCTTCGATTTTCGCTTTATCTTCCATCCGGATTTTGGCGACTGAGGAATTGATCATCTTCATCGCAACAAAACTGCTCACAGGGGCGTAAAGCATCGGGATATGGGCCCGTTTGATCTGTTCGATAATCGATTCTTTAGGAGGGATTTTGCCGGTCAGGATCATGCCGGTAGCAAGCGTTTCTTCAGGGTGGGCGATTTTCAAATCCCAAAAATGGGTGAGAGTCGCTAGGATGATATCTTCCCGGTCGGCAGGGGTGATGATGAGCTGGTTCGGGACGATTAAATTTCGATACAGTTCAACTGAAGTAGCCACTAGCCGGATGTGTTCAAAATGGCGCCACCGGTATTCATCTCCGGTGAGAAGCGAAGTTTGGAATACCATTTCAAAATCGTTCATTGTCGGCATGCTGAGAAAGGGATCGAACGGGATGCAGCCGAGCAGAGGAATTTTCCACCGTTTTAGAGCTTGGGTCATATAATCCACAACCATTTGCCGCTTCTCATCTAAAACACGGTTTAGGATCACCCCTGCTACCTTGACTCCATATTTTTCACAGAGGGTCCAATTGAGGGCAAGTTCATCGAAGCTGGAGCCAAGTCCTCCCGACCCGATGAGAATAACAGGGCATTTTAGAAGGGATGCGACTTGTGCATTGTTCAATTCGACAATCGATCCTACCCCCATATGTCCCGTCCCTTCACAGACAGTGATCGGATGGCGGGAGATGAGAGTAGAAAACGAAGACGATATTTTTGCCGTCAGGTCGCGATGGTCTATTTTTCCATCTAAATAGTCCCGCGTGAATCCGCGGGGAAATAGGACAGGGCTCATCAATTCATAATCGTCTTGTAATTCGAAATAGGTTTTGAAAAGGAGCACATCTTTATCGACATGGAGACCAGTCTCCGTTTCGATATGTTCCTGTCCCACCGGTTTTAAAAAGCCGACAGAACGATGTCTCTTTTTCAAACCGGAAATTAACCCTAAACAGGTTGTTGTTTTTCCAACATTTTGACCTGTTGCTGCAACAAATAATGATTTCATCAATTTTTTTATTATTGAATAAAAAATGAATAAATAATAGAGAGAAAATTATGACCAAGAAGATTATGTTAGCAATCCTCGGCCTCTCCTTTGCCTTCGCAGTCACATCATGCGGCGAACAGGGGAAGAAAAAAACCAAAACGCCCAAGGTGGCGGAAAGACAGATCGAACGTCATCACGACCGCTGGTAACTTCCAAAGTAGAGCTTCAATACTTCTCTCACATCGGGAAATAACTCCTCTTCAATTGCTTCAATTTCTGATTCTCGAAACCAACGAAAATCTCCCAAAATTTTTGGGTTTTGTTCTTTCGGACGGGCGAGATAGATCATGTCCATGTGTTGGTGAGCCTCTTTTCCGTTGAATGGGGGGATGTTTTCCAAAAGACATAGAAAGGGGCGCTCAAATGAAACGGCGTTGTAGGCGTCGATTTTCAGATTTTCCTGTTCGATGAATTCGATTTCGAGGCCTGTCTCTTCTTTGGCCTCTCTTCTTGCCGCTTCCGGAGGCGTCTCATTCGGTTCTATGTGACCGCCGGGAGGGAGCCATTTCCCTAATTTCGGGTGGCGGTGGAGCAAAACTCGGTCTTCGTCCAAGATATAGACCGTCGCAGTGAAATGTTTTTCCTTGAACCTCCCTCGCATAAATGCGAGGGATTCTTGCTTCAATGCTTCCCTAATGG
>CAYZHU010000040.1:0-11668 GCA_964477585.1 uncultured bacterium | reverse complement strand
GGGTTCACGATCGATGCTGAATTCACTCAGTTTTTCAATCCCTTTTTCATCATCGTGCTCAGTCCCATCTTTAGCTGGCTCTGGGTCTATTTAGATAAATCGGGATTGAACCCCTCGACTCCGGCTAAATTTTCTTATGGGATCTTATTCATGTCGCTCGGATTTCTCTTCCTTGGGTTTGGCGTCCGATTTTTTAATCAAGGGGGGCTTGCCTCTCCTTGGTGGCTTGTGATCAGTTATTTTATCCAAACGATTGGCGAGCTTCTCCTCTCTCCAGTTGGGCTTGCAATGGTCACTCGTTTGGCGCCCCGCCATTTAGTGGGGATGATGATGGGAGTCTGGTTTTTAACCCAATCGGCTGCCTATGCGATCGGGGGAGAGCTGGCCCGCATTTCCGATGTAGCCAAAAATGTAACAGGGTTAGCCTCGTTGAAAATTTATTCGCATGCGTTCTTTATTTACGGGATCCTTTCTTTGATTCTCACCATTTTCTGTTTTCTTTTGGTTCCCTATCTGAAGAAGCTGATCCATGGCAATACGACCATAACTTTAACGCCGAAACGATGAAATATCGAACCAAATTATTTCTGATTTTCATCCTTCTGATTTTCTTCACAACCTCTTTTGGTTTGGTTCTTTTATATTGGCGCTCAAAAGCACTCCTTTTCGATGACTTAAGATCCAAGGTGCTGATCGTCGCGAAGACTTCAGCCATGATTTTAGATGGGAACGTCATAGAGCGATTTGAAAAACAGCCAGATGTGAATAATTCCGATTTCCAATTGATCGCATCCAAAATGAGAGATATCCGGGATGCCAATCGGAGAAATGACCTGTATGTGATCTACATCTATTCCATCCGGCCGAGCAAAGAAGATCAAAATACGTTGGAAGTGGTAGTCGATTCTTCAGAAAATCCCAAAGTGTTCGCCTCTCCTACCGAATCGTACCCGGAAGGGGTGAAAATAGGCATCTTGCAACATGTGAATGAACCGTGGGTGCCCAACGAGCTGATCACAGACCGGTGGGGGACATTCCTTGCAGGTTATGCCCCGATCTTCAATAGCGAGGGAAAATATGTTGCCACTTTGGGAGTCAACTTATCTGCCGATTTTGTATTTTCAACCCTCAATCACTTGAAATGGCTCGTTGGGCTGACTTTGGCCTTGATGCTCCTCGCTGGGTTTCTTTTTGCGTCATTCCTCTCCCATTTCGTCACTTCTTCGCTCGATTTGATCCATGAAGGGGTTTTAGAGATCGGAAAGGGGAATTTAAAAATCCGGATCGAGACGAATTCAACAGATGAGTTTAGCCGCCTTGCCCATACGATCAATAATATGGCGCGGGGGCTCGAAGAACATGAACGGCTGAAAGTGAATTTCATCCGTTACGTCTCCAAGCACATCATGGAAAAAATCCTCTCATCGGATATGCCGATCGCTTTAAAAGGGGAAAAGAAAAAAGTGACAGTCATCTTTTCCGATATTTGCGATTTCACTGCAATCGCTGAAAAACTCCCGCCTGAAGAAGTCGTATCGATCCTCAATGAGTTTTTGGATAAGATGCTCAGCATCATTTTCTCCAATAATGGAACCCTCGATAAATTCATCGTGGAAGGGTTGATGATCGAATTTGGAGCGCCGCTTGACGATCCCCAGCAAGAGAAGAATGCAATCAAAACAGCAATTGAAATGCAACTCGGGATGGCTGCTTTGAACAGGAAATGGGAATCGGAAGGGCGCCCCACTTTTGAAATGGGGATAGGAATCAATACAGGGCTCGCGGTTGTCGGAAATATAGGCTCCGATAAGAGGATGGATTACACGGCCATTGGGGATACGGTCAATGTCGCCTCTCGGTTAAAAACAGTGGCCAAAGAGAGAAAAATTGCGATCGTCACAAGCGAGTCCACTATGAACGCATTGCACGGAATCTATCGGGCAGATCCGCTCGGCCCTATCCAAGTCGCAGGGAGAGAAAAGCCAATCGTCGCCTTTTCCATTGAGGTAGCTAACCATGAAGTATAGGACGAAGCTCTACATTTCATTCATTGCGATCGTCTTTTGCACCACTTTGATCGGTCTCTTTGCTGTCTATTTGGAAATGCGTCATATTTCCATCAAACAACTGCAAAGTAAAGTGCTCACCGTTGTGATTACCGGTGCGAAAGGGATAGACGGAGATCTCCTTAAGCAAGTGGATGGGCCAACAAGTCCCGGATTTGAAACAGTTATCCGCGAGATGGACCAGATCTTGCAAGTCAATCGAGGAAGCGACATCTATATCCTTTCGATCTATACACTCAAAACCAACCCCAATGACCGCAATCAACTGGAAATCGGGATCGAATCGACCCCAACTTCTTATACTTATAGCAATACGCCCTATCCCGAAGGATTGAAATACGGGGTACAAAATCATCTCAATGCTCCTTGGGTAACTCCCCATCTCTACACGGACCGATATGGGACCTTCATTTCAGGTTTTGCCCCTATTTTCGATAGCAAAGGGGATTATGTGACTACAATCGGGGTCGATGTGACCTCCAAATTTGTTAACCAAGATCTATCTAAGATTCAATGGCTTGCGCTCATTACTTTTTTGACGACGTTAACGGCTGGATTCATTGCCGCTACCTTTCTTTCACAGCTCGTGACCCGCTCTCTTAATGAAGTGGCTGTCTGTGTCCAGGATATCGGCGAAGGGAATTTGAAGACGCGGCTGAAGATCCATTCCCACGATGAATTCGGCGATCTTGCCTTTTCGATTAATACGATGGCCAAGTCCTTGGAAGATCATGAGCGGCTCAAGTTGAATTTCATCCGGTATGTATCGAAACATGTGATGGAGAAAATTCTCACTAGCGATATAACCACTGTTTTAAAAGGGGAGCGGAAAAAAGTCACAGTCCTTTATTCCGATATTCGGAAATTCACGAAATTATCTGAGGATTTAGCACCTGAAGAGGTGGTCTCTTTATTGAACGAGTATCTCGATAAAATGCTCAATGTGATTTTCGCTAACAACGGGACTTTGGATAAATTCATTGGGGATGGCCTTCAAGTGGAATTTGGGGCTCCGATAGAAGACACGAATCAAGAGATCAGCGCCCTCAAAGCCGCGATCGAGATGCAAGAAGCTATGAAAATCTTCAACCTCAAATTGAAGTTAGAAAAGAGGCCTACTTTGAACGTGGGGATCGGAATCCACACCGGGATAGCTGTCCTGGGCAATATCGGTTCTGAGAAGAGAATGGAATACACGGCAATTGGAGATACGGTTTTTATCGCATTTCAAGTTGAAGATGCGACCAAGCAATTCAACACCCCGATCCTCATCAGCGAAACCTCAATCGAGCCTCTCAAAGGCAGATACAACCTAGAGAAAGTGGGTTCTATCCAAATTTCAGGAACCGATAAATCGCTCGATCTCTACACCGTCTTGCTGTAATAACTGTTCACTGGCGTGAACAGTTGGGCAAGGGCAAGGGCACGAAAAAAATAGATCCGTGCGAGACCGAGACCGAACTGAGTTCTCATTCTCCGAAAAAATCAACGCAAAGACGCGGGGTCGCAAAGACGCAGAGGAAACAATTTACTGCTTCGCAGGAGTTAGATCGCGGCCCCGCGCTGATGAAAAAAATAAGCTTGAGTGTTCTATGCTGTGACGGCAGGTTTTGCTGCGGGAGCAGAATACTTTGCGTTGTTCTTCAAGGCAGCGCTATCGATCGCAAGGCCCATTGCATGCATCCCGTTGTCGACATAAAGCACTGTTCCCGTGATCGCCGAGGCAAGTGGGGAAAGAAGAAAAGCAGCGGCGCTTCCCACTTCTTCTGGATCGAGATCCTTGATGAGTGGAGCGTTGGCCTTTGAATAGGAAATCATATCATCGATCATCCCGATGGCGCGAGCAGCTCTGCTTCTCCAAGGACCTGCAGAAATCGTATTGACCCGGATGTTCCACTTACGGCCCGCTTCCCAAGAAAGGGTCTTCGTATCGCTCTCAAGAGCCGCTTTCGCAGAACTCATCCCCCCGCCGTAGCCAGGGATGACCCGCTCCGATGCGATGTAGGTGAGAGAGAGGGCGGAACCCCCTTCGTTCAGGAGAGGCCCAATATGGGAGAGAAGGCTAATGAATGAATAAGAAGAAGAACTCAACGCAGCTAGGTAGCCTTTGCGAGAGGTATCCAAAAGATTTTTCGTCACTTCAGGAGCATTGGCTAGGCTGTGGACTAGGATGTCGATCTTGCCGAAGTCAGCCTCGATTTGTTTTGCTACATCAGAAATGGTATAGGCAGTGAGATCAGCGTAGCGCTTATTTTCCTTCACTTCTTGCGGAACATCTTCGATCTGATCATACATCGCATCGAGCGGATAGAGTTTTTTGTAGGTGAAGAGCTCCCCATTGGAGAGTTTTCTCGATTCATCGAATTTCCCATTCGCCCAAGAAGTAGTGAAGATTTTAAGGATAGGAGCCCAGGTCCCGATCAAGATTTCGGCTCCGGCTTCGGCCAGCGCCTTGGCGATCGCCCAACCAAATCCTTGGTCATCCCCGATCCCAGCAATAAATGCCCTTTTTCCTCTTAGATCGATTCCTAACATTTTCCTCTCCGATTTTGACACGAAGTTTACCAGAATCAGAATATTAAGAAAATAATAGAAATTTTTCTTTGATACCACTATATCTAGGGTCAAAGAGGAGATGATCTAATGCGTAAGATAGCGATCGTGAACCAAAAAGGGGGGTCGGGTAAGACCACGACCGCCGTGAACTTAGCTGCCGCCATTGCCGAAACAAATAAAAAAGTACTCCTCATCGACCTCGACCCGCAAGCCTCCGCCTCTCTCTGGTATGGCTTTAAAGAGAAGGGGAAAGGGCTTTTCGAAGTTCTCACCGAAGATGGAAAAATTGAGGATGTGATTGAAAAAACTGAGATAAACGACCTCCACATGATCCCCTCATCGCCTCTGCTTTCCGGGGTGGAGAAGGCCCTCGCCAATGAAGTGGCCTCGGAGAGCATATTAAAAAATAAGATTGATGCGATCCCCAATAAACCTTGGGATTACCTGTTGATCGATTGCCCGCCCACGCTCGGGATCCTCTCGCTCAATGCTTTAACGATGGCAAACGAAGTTCTCGTCCCTGTAGAGGCCCACGTGATGGCGCTCCATGGCCTAGTTCAATTGCTTAAGACGATCAATGTAGTCAAACAAAGATTGAACCCCGCCTTAGAGATTGCCGGCATTCTCGCCTGCCGGGTCGATTATAGGACCAAGCATTCGCAAGAAGTTTTAACGCAGCTCAGAACCCGTTTTGAAGGAAAGGTTTGCACATCGGTGATTCGGGAGAATATCCGCCTTGCTGAGGCGCCTCTTTATCTGAAGCCGATTACCGTCTACGATCCCGCCTGCAATGGGTCTCACGATTATCGAAAACTCGCCCAAGAAATCTTAGGACAAGAGAAAATTACTTCTTCTTTGCCTTCTTAAGCGCGCGCCGTTTCCAACCTTCCGCGGTCAAAATCCGGACAGGAGGAGCTTCGGCTTTTTTTGGAGGAGGAGTAGGTTTCTTTCTTTTAAAGAAAATCATGCCCCAGAGGATACTATTATAAATAACCAGTGTCAATATACTATGATTTATTTAATTAAATAATTACTTATTTGTTCAGTTTATAAAAAATTCATGCAAGACCGGCGGGGTAACGATTTTTTCACAGCCTCCCCGCACCCCAGAAGAAGAGGCAAAACCGCAGAGAAGAGAGATAGAGAGACAGCACAGAGAAAAGAGAAAACATCGAAACAGAGCTCCGCTCCGTACCTCGGCAAAGGGCTCGCCCTTTGCAAACCCTGTTTTTTATCTCTCTTCTCTTTCGGTCTCGAGCGAAATTTGTTTGATTTTTTGGAGAAATTTTTGAACAATGGAATCTTATGACGAAGATGAAGATCCGCTACCTCGGCGATATGAGGACAGAATGTGTGCATGAGTCAGGCGCCAAGATCTTGACCGATGCGCCGAAAGATAATTTCGGCAAAGGGCTTGAATTTTCACCTACCGATCTCTTTGTAGTGAGTTTGGGAACCTGCATGGTGACCTTAATGGCAATCGCTGCGAAGTCTACTGGATTTGATTTGTCGGGCGCTACTGCTGAAGTCGAAAAAGAGATGGTAGTCTCTCCTGTGCGGCGGATCGGCAAAATTGTGGTTCGGATCCGCTGTCCTGGGAAGCCGAACGACCAAATCCGGGCTAAATTGGAGAAGGCGGCAAGCGAATGTCCCGTCCACCAAAGCCTTCACCCCGACATCAAGCTGGAATATGATTTTCTCTGGGGTTTATGAAATATCAAAACCTCAAGTCGTTCCAGAAGCATCTCTCGAGCGCAGCTCCTCATAATTTATGCCGTGTTTATCTTGTTGCAATCGGCGATGATTTTGAGCGGAATAGCGTGCTCAATTCCATCTTAGGCTTGATCCAGACTCCCGATTCATTCCCCAGTCGCTTTTCAGGAGAGAATTTTGTCTTGCGCGAGTTTCTCGATGCTCTCTACAGCCCCTCTCTTCTAGGCGGCGAGCCGATCGTCATTCTCGACGAGTTAGAAAAGGTGGGGAAAAAAGAGCTCCAGCCCTTTTTGGACCAGCCTCTTCCTCCTGTTTATCTCCTCTTGGGATCCCGCTCGAAGACCCCTTACGCAGCCGCGATTGAAAAACTGGGGGTGATCCTCGATTTAACTGAGGAGAAGCCTTGGGACAAAGAGAAAAGAATTTCCGAAGAGTTATCTACAGTTGCCAAGAACGCTGGAAAGCGATTTACTCCCGAGGCTCTGCAGCTCCTCTTAGACCGGACGGAAAAAGATCTAGCGCTGTACTTAAGCGAAGTGGAAAAGGTGATCTGTTTTGTAGGGGAGAAGGAGACTATCGACCGGGAAGATGTGCTTCGCGTATCGGTTGCGAGCCGAAGCCACACTCTTTGGCAGACAGCTGAAGAGGTGATTTGGGAGGGAAAGCCTTTTCCTCCGATCGATTCCGTTTCCTTTCACGGGTTGGTCCCGCTCCTCCGTTCCCAACTGCAGATCGGGCTTAAGATCGCCGCCTTGATCGAGATGCAATGCCCTGCCGATGAGTGGGGCAAACACCTCCCCAAGATGTGGCCGAAAGCGCTAGAAAAGAGGAGTCCCGTCGCTGCACGGTTAGGTTCTCCTTTTTTTAAGCGGGGGCTTCAAAAACTCTTGGAGATCGAGCTTCTTTCCCGCACTCAATCGACCCAATACACCGCCCTTCTCGATCTCTTCCGCTCCCAACTTCTATTGGGACCACAGAGATAGACACCACAGAGGCGGGGTGGCCCCGCACCCCAAAGAGGAATAATTTACTACAGATTCGATGATCCCGGCTTTTTTGTACTCTTTTTGTCTTCTCTGGAGTGTCTATCTCTGTGGTAAGATAACCCGATTTATGGCACAATGCTGCTCGAAATTATGAAACTACTCCTTCTTCCCAATCTCCTCGACGAAAGTTTGCCGCACGAGCCGTTTTTGCCTGTGAGTGTCGGCAAAGCTGTATCTTCTCTGAACGGCATGATCGCCGAAAGTGAAAAATCGGCAAGACGCTATCTCCGCCGCTTTCTTTCCCATGACGATATGGCCAAATGCCCCCTCAGAACTCTCAATGAACATACCCAAAAAAAGGAATTGGAAGAACTTCTCTCGCCCATATTAAAAGGAGAAACTTGGGGCCTTATCTCCGATGCGGGACTACCCTGTATTGCCGATCCAGGAGCCGATTTGGTTTGGCTTGCCAACCAGAAGAATATTCCGGTTGAAACCTTTGTAGGACCCTCTTCCCTCATGATGGCGCTGCAGCTCTCCGGATTCTGCGGACAGCGTTTCTCCTTTCACGGTTATCTCCCTCGCGAAAGTCCCGAATTGGAAAAAAAGATCCAAGAGATGGAAAAGCGCTCCAAAAATGAGACCCAAATCTGGATCGAAGCCCCCTACCGCTCCCAAAAAATGGTTGAAATCTTGAAGAAGGTATTGCACCCAAATACAAAACTCTGCGTCGCTGTCAATCTCACTACCCCGAACCAAAGAGTTGCATCCCACCTAGTTTCAAAGTGGAAAGGAATCTCATTTCCCCTCGAAAAAGAACCTGCAGTATTTTTGCTTGACTCCCATCTTTAGTTTCTCCAAAAAGAGGATTTATAAGACTAACTGGGAGATCTACATGATCAGGATAGGAAAAAAAGTTTCGCTTGAATACACAGTTTTTTTGGAAGATGGAACGCAAATCGACAGCAATGTCGGCGAAGATCCTCTAGTCTTTGTTTTGGGATCTCACCAAGTATTCCCCGCTTTAGAGCAAGCCTTGATGGGGCTCAAAATAGGCGATTCGAAACAAGTTTATCTAAAACCGGAAGAGGCCTATGGCCCGATCCTTCCCGAAGCCTTTAAGGAAGTCGATGTAGAAACCGTGCCGGCTCCCTTTCGCTACGTGGGCGCGGTCCTTGGGATCCAAGATCCCGCAGGCGGCGTCTACCCGATCCGGGTCCATGCAGTCCAGGACCAAAAAATCGTCCTCGATTTCAACCACCCCTTAGCAGGCAGAGCCCTCAAATTCGAAGTAAAAGTCATCGAAGTTGATTAGTCTCTTAGATGATCTCTGAGGCGATCGAGTCGTAGAAGAGCATTCCCGATTCGTTCAGCTTGATCCGGCTATCCTCGCGGATTAAAAATGGAGACAATTTTTCTTGGATGTCTGAAGGGACAATTTTAAAATCTTCGGCTGGGACTCCTTCAAGAAGCCGGAGGCGGACAGCTAGAAGTTCGCGCAGGTTGGCAGGGTAGGGGAGCCTTTCGCGAAAATCGACAGGCGATTCGTTGTTCTTTAAAGCGCGGGCGTACCGGTGGAGATTGGCTATGTTCCGGAACCGCTCCCCATCCCAATAGCTAAACGCAGACGGACCGAAGCCAAGGAAGGGACGGGCTGTCCAATAGCCCAAATTGTGCTGCGATGGACGGCCAAAGGCTGAAATTTCATACCGTTTCAGTCCTAAGTTTTCAAGAGATTCAAGGGCTAGATTTAAGAATTGCAGGCTGATTTCGCCCGATGGGGTTTTCACTTTCCGTTTATAAAACGAAGTGTGAGGCTCAATCGTTAAGTTATAAAGAGAAAGGTGTTGGATCGGCAGCTCTTTCAACTGATCGAGCGTATAGCGCCAACTTTCGATGGTTTGCCCAGGCAGATCATACATCAAATCGATGGAGATATTCTCAAAGCCTGCCTGTTTTGCATCGAAAATCGCCTTTTTAGCCCGCTCCGCCGAATGGATCCGCTCCAATTCAAGTAGGGAGCGGTCGTCCAGGGATTGTACGCCTAGGCTAAGCCGGTTGATCCCCAATTCCCGAAATTGTTGGAATAATTCGAGGGAACTCTCCTCTGGATTGGCCTCAATCGTCACTTCGCAATCAAAAGCCCCAATCCGCTTTAAGATCGAGCTAATTGCAGCAGGCCCAAAGAGGGAAGGAGTCCCTCCGCCGAAATAGATCGAGGCGATTTTTTTCCCCTCGATAAGAGGGGCTTGGCGCTCCCACTCAAGCGCAAGCGCTTCTTCCAAGATCTTCCGAAGATCAGACCGGTTGGGGAGCACATAAAAGTGGCAATAGGGACACTTCTTCGTACAAAAAGGAATATGAAAATAGAGCGATATCACCAGCTGTCTGCGTCGGGATCTTCCAGAATGCCGCGCCGCCAGCGGTTCTTGTCGGAGAATGGGTCTTCATCCTCTTCTTCTACCTGCGTCGACTCTTCTTCCGAGCCGCCTCCGCCGCCTTCGGTCTCTTCCTCGGTAATCGTCTCCATGTCATAGGCCTCTGTCTCCATATCAAGGCCGGCGTCGGTCATATTTTCCCCCATATCCATGTCGGGAAGGGTGTGGGGTTCAGCATAGGCTTGCCGCGCAGGGGAACGTTTTGGAGTGACATACTCTTCGAGTTCTCCGCTTTCCTTCATGAAACGGAGTCTTTCTTTCTCTTCGTCGATCTTTGTTTTCAATGAACGGATCTCTTCCTTGTGCTTATCGACATCTTTCTTTGGCACTAGACCAAGATTCATCCATTGCTCTAAATCTTCGAGTTCTGTCTCTAACTTTTTTAATCTTTCGCTTTTTATGTTCATTTTCCTCTACCAAACAACTACAAATCTTCCTATCTGAGATCCGATTAAATTGTAAAATATTTTTTTACATCAGGTTCCCGTTCTCAAACTAAAAAAAGGCACGGAGAGAGACTTTTACTTGAAAAGTACTTTTCTTGGCAAGTACTTTCCTATTTTTCCGGTTTATGTTATGGGGGGAATTGGAGGACTCATGTCTCAATTCCCCGACCATGCAAGGCTAGCCAATTTGGGTTTGATCGAAGAGCTGTACGGGAAGTATGTCGCTGACCCTGAAAGCGTCGATCCCTCTTGGCGCCATTTTTTTGAAGGGATCGACTTCGGCGCTTACCTCTATAAAAAAGGAGCGGAACCTCCAAAAGGGGGAGACAAATCGACTCTCAGGATCGCCAATTTGATCCAATCGTATAGAAGATATGGCCATCTCTTGGCAAAATTCAATCCATTGGAAGAAGGGAACTCGAAAGTTTCCGAATTGGAGCTGGAAAATCTCGGTTTCTTTGAAGCGGAATTGGAAGAAGTCTTCCCCACATTGGGTTTTTGCGGTCAAGAAGAGGCAAAGCTGAAAGAGATCATCGCTTCGCTCCGGGAGATCTACGCCTCAAGGATTGGCTTTGAATTTATGGATTTGAGCCGCCCGGATCTGGAGAAATGGATCGAAGGGGAGATTGAGCCGGAGCTTCTAATTCGCCCTTCCGCCCAAGAAAAACATCTTCTCTTGGATTATTTGACTAAATCGGAAGTGCTTGAGTCGTTCCTCCACACGAAATATGTGGGGCAGACCCGGTTTTCTCTCGAAGGGGAGGAGAGCGCTATCCCTCTTTTAGCCGAGGTAATGGACAAAGGGAAAGAATTGGGGATCGAGCAATTTGTGATCGGGATGGCCCATAGAGGACGGCTCAACGTCTTAGCCAATATCTTGAATAAGCCTCTCTCGACCCTCTTTGAGGAATTTGAAGACGACACAACTCTTTCTTTCGAGGGGAATGACGATGTGAAATACCACATGGGCTTTACTGGGGAATTCACCACCCGCTCGGGCAAAAAAGTGAAGGTCGAAATGGCCGCCAACCCCTCCCATCTCGAATCGGTCGATCCCGTTGTCTTAGGACAAACGTATCAGAAACAACTCGAGAGCGGCGATACCGAAAAGACAAAAATCTGCCCCATCTTGATCCACGGCGACGCTTCCATTGCAGGACAAGGGGTTGTCTACGAATCGCTTCAGTTTATGAACCTCCCCTCCTACTCTACCGGAGGGACGCTCCATATCGTATTCAATAACCAGATTGGATACACAACTCTTCCCGAAGAGGGGCGCTCCACCCGCTATTGCACCGACATCGCCAAAACATTCGGCGCTCCCGTTTTTCATGTGAATGCGGAGGATCCCGAAAGCTGCCTGTTTGCGGCAAAGCTTGCGATCCAAATCAGACAAAAATTTAGCTGCGACGTCTTCATCGACCTGATCGGCTACCGGAAATTTGGACATAATGAAGGGGATG
>CAYZHU010000039.1:0-11810 GCA_964477585.1 uncultured bacterium | reverse complement strand
CATTAGGGAAGCATTGAAGCAAGAATCCCTCGCATTTATGCGAGGGAGGTTCAATGACAGAGTTCGGTGAGCTTAGAGGCGAAGCGATCGATCCAGGAAGGCTGCGTATCCCAGCCGGTCATCCAACGGACGATCGAGTTTTTTTCATCCCAAATCCAAAAGAAACCAAAGGCTTGCAGAGGTTTTATGATTTTGTTAGGGATTTGGACGAAGAGGGCGTTCGCTTCGACAGGATAGAGTAGTTTGACGGGAAGATTGCGAAGTTTCGATTCTAACAATTTTGCCATCTCATTGGCATGGCGCGCATTTTTGAGATAAAGATCATGTTCCAAAAGCGCGATGAATTGAGCCGAAAGGAAACGCATTTTGGAGGCGAGCTGCAGATGGCTTTTTCGAAAGTATTCAAAATTTGCCGCAAGACTTGGATTTAAAAAAACAATCGCGTCCGCTCCTAGAAGTCCTATTTTCGTTCCCCCAAAAGAAAGAAGATCGACTCCAACTTCAGTTGTGAGCGCCTTGAGTGAACAATTGAGCGAGGCAGCGGCGTTGGCCAGGCGGGCCCCGTCGATATGAAATAGGAGTTTATGCTTCTTCGCAAATTGGCCGATCTTCTTCAATTCATCAAGAGTATAGAGGGTTCCGAATTCAGTCGTCTGAGTGATCGTGACCGCGCCCGGCTGCACATGGTGGAAATTGCCAAGATAGTGGGTATAGGTATCGAGTGTCTTTAGTTCGAGTTTTCCCATTTTGCTCGGCAAGGGGAGGAGAGTGCCTCCGCCGAGCGCGGAAAGGGCGCCGCACTCATCAGTCCAAATATGCGCATTATCCGAGCAGAGAACCCCGTTCCATCCATGCAGAACGTGTTTTAAAGCACACACATTGGCAGCGGTTCCGTTATGGACTAGAAATGCCTCTGCTTGAGAACCGAAATGGTGTTTGAAAAGTTCTTTGCATCGAGCAGTTAGCCGATCGTCCCCATAGGCTATATCGTGGCCTGCGTTCGCCTTTTGGATCGCTCCCATTACTTCGGGATGGACTCCCGAGAAATTATCGCTCGCAAAAGAGAATTCCATGATTATTTGCTCGCGAGTGCTGGTACGGGGAGAGCTTCCAGCACGTCGTGGAACACTTGCTCCTTGTTGTTTTGGCTATCGATCTCATGCAAGACGCCTTTCTGTTTTGCATAGTACTCAATCAGAGGCTGGGTTTGAGACCGATAGACTTCAAGTCTCTTCCGGATGATCTCTTCCTTATCGTCATCCCTCTGGATCAATGGACCCTGGCAATTGTCGCACACTTCGGCCTGCTTTGGGGGATCGAATGTTATATGGAACGGCCTCCCGCACTGCTTGCAAGCAAGGCGGCCCGCCACCCGTTCGATGATCACAGGATCTGCCACATTGAAGTTCAAAGCGATCACTCGATTCTTCTGAACCAGTCTTTGGTCTAGGGCTTTGGCTTGCGCTAGAGTACGGGGAAACCCATCGAGAATATAGCCGCTCTTGCAATCTTCTTTTGAAACGCGATCGAAAAGCATATCGAGGACAAGCTCATCGGGGACTAGCTGCCCTTGGTCCATGTAGCTTTTCGCCTTCATGCCGAGCGAGGTCTGGTTCCGAATATTTTCCCGGAATAGATCCCCTGTAGAGATGTGTGGGATGGCTAGCGCATCGCTTAAAGGCCCTGCATGGGTCCCTTTGCCGGCTCCAGGAGGCCCCATCAGAATGACGACTAGAGGTTTTTCTGATCGGTTCATCGAAAATACATTTCCTGTCATCAGTAGGCCCACCATGCAAATTAATCCAAAAAGTCTGTTCATATGTCACCCCAAAAATACCTGAATATATTAAAAAAAATCACCCGAATTTGCAATTCAAATATGATTTATGTATTTGTCAACCTATGGCTGAACTATTGCGTTTTCCTCGCGTTCTTATATTGATGGTCCTTTTTTCCTTCCTCTCGCTTGGGGCTGTAGTTTTTACTCCCGCTTTTCCAGAATTGGCCCATATCTTCGATATCTCCGACGTAGATGCACAGTGGATGATGACCCTTTATCTCTTGGGGACAGCGTTCGGGCGCCTTCCCTATGGCCCGCTCGCAAATCGCTATGGGAGGAAACCGACCCTGTTCATCGGCCTTTTCATCACGCTTATCGGCACCCTCATGATTCTTTATGCCCCTAACTACTTATTTCTTTGCTTGGGCAGGTTTATCCAGGCTTGCGGCTCTTCTGTCACACTCAAGATCGGCTATACGATGATCGCAGATCTTCATGCTGGAGCAGCAGCGACGAAAGTTCTTTCTTACGCGATGCTAGCCTATGCTGTCCTTCCAGGAATTGGCACCTCGATCGCCGGATTTCTTCTTCCCTTTTTTGGATGGAAGGGGGGATTTTGGTTTTATCTTATTTTTACAATTGGACTTATGCTCTCTTGCATTACATTGCCTGAAACGTTAAAGCAGAAAGACCATGAAGCTTTAAGAATTCCCCAAATTGTTTTTGGCTATGGAGAGCAATTCAAAGACCTGCAGCTCGTCTTGTTGAGCAGCTTGATGGGGCTTTCTACTGCGGTTATCTTCATTTTTTCGCAGCAAGCGCCGTTCATTGCCATCGAAAGGTTGGGGATGACGCCTCAAGCTTACGGAGTTTTTTATCTGGTTCCGGCCGTAGGAATAACAGCAGGTTCCTTTCTCACCGCATGGCTAGCGAACCGGAGTGCCACATGGGGAATGTTTGCCGGGATTGCGATCTTATTTTTTGGCGCTCTTGCGATGGGAGTCACATTCTCATTGCATTGGAAAAGCGGCTGGGCGCTTTTTTTGCCTCAGATGGTAGTCCAATTGGGCGATGCGCTCCTTTACACCAACGCCTCTTCTGTAGGGCTATCTGAAGCAAAGGACAAATCTAACGCATCGGCAGTTATGCTTTTCATCAATTCGATGGGAAGTGTCTTGGGTACATTTTTCGCTGGGATTTTTGCCCCAAAAGCCCTTTACAGCCTCCCCATCTCCTTTCTTATCATCACAGTCATGATGCTTCTAATCTGGCTAAAATTGCCTAAGAGATAGTATCTAATGAATTTCGATGTGGAAGGTTTTTCCGGTTTTGATCGAATTGCTGACCGGACAGTTTTTGATCGCATCATCGAGAAGCTTGCGAGTCTTTTCGGGATTGCTAGCGCCGGTGATGTCAAAATAGATGTCCGCATGGCTCATGATAAGCCCTACAGCTCCCTTATCGACCGTCAGGATCGCACGCCCTTTTAGCTCCTTGAAGGTGACTTGCGACTTCTCGCAATAGACCTTGAAAGAGGCGATCAGGCAGTTCAGGAGAGAAATGGCAAACAGGTCTTCGGGGGTGTAGCCTCCCCCAGGACCTGAAAATTCAGGGGGAATAGCCGAAGTGATAGGGGGGAGATGGTTCATCGTCGTGGCCGTCCAATTCGTATGGATCCCCGAGACCGTAGAGGCCTGCACTTCAAACTTTAACGGAAACTTCATCATAAATTTCTTTATACATAGAAATTATTTTAATTGCAAAGAGGAGGAATTTGGGCTATAATCTACGGTGCCCGCAGGGGCTAAATTGGAGAATTTTATGAATCAGCCGTCTTTACAGGGTTCAAACCCTACACTCGATCTTACAACGGGTCTAGGCTATGGCTTGATTTATCAGGCTATACTTGGCACACCGTCGACAAACGCTTTCGCCATGCAATTCCAGGGGTCTCATCGGCAAGACCTTCATCGGCTCTACGAAAAGCGCAAGCGCGCTAAATAACGATATCTTTATTGCTTACTTAATAGAAGAATGGGGCGTCCTCGAAGAGGATGACGAATAGTTCTTTGCCAATTCGGTAAATTGGCGGAGCTGCTCCCGTTGCCACTCATCGTTTTTGCCCAGCTCGGCGGCCATGATCTGGACCACCCGCGGGGCAATTTCGAGAGCGGCTTTTGCATTAAGAAAGAGAGCTCGCGTTCTTCGCGCTAGGACATCTTCCAAGGTGCGGGCCATCTCTTCCCTCACTGCCCAGACGACCTCTACTGGTAGGTAGGGGAGGCGCGGGTGGAGAAGGTTGCCCCAAAGGGGCTGCTGTTCGATGAGTTTATTGAGCTGAGTTCCGTCTGTGCCGTAACTGACCCACGCGTCCGTATGGTGGCGCCCTGGGTTATATCCGTGGAGATGGAGGCGCTGGGTCACACAGGGAGATTCCGCCAAAGCTCCGATCCGGATTGCCTTATCGATCACATCTTGGGCCATTTTCCGATAAGTAGTCCATTTTCCTCCCGCAACGGTGATGAGTCCCGACCGGGAGATCAAGATCGTATGGTCGCGAGACAAACGGGCCGTATTTTGCCCTTTCCCGACAAGGGGGCGGATCCCAGCAAAAACGCTCAAGAGATCTTCCCGTTTCGGATGCCGGACGAGATAGCGGGAGGCATGTCTGAGAAGAAAGTCGATCTCCTCTTCTTGCGCTCTTGGCTCGAGCGCAATTTTGTTTACTGGCGTATCGGTTGTTCCGATGAGAATATGGCGATGCCAAGGGATAAAAAAGAGGACCCTTCCATCTTCCGTTTGCGGGATTAGGACTGCCGTATCAGTCGGCATAAAGGAGCGCTCTAATACGAGATGGATCCCTTGGCTTGGCGCGATGATGGGAGCTCTGTCTTCCTCATCCATTTTCCGGACCCTATCGGAAAAAGCGCCGGTCGCATTGATCACCGCTTTTGCATGGAGCGTGTATACTTCGCCGCTCTCAAAATCCTTGGCCTTTACCCCTCGAAGAACCCCCTTTTCTTTGATGAGTTCCGTTACGCCCATGTAGTTGATGACGACTGCTCCTTGATCAACAGCCGTCTGGGCTAAAGCTATAGCTAATCTAGCGTCGTCGAATTGCCCATCGTAATAGATAGTGCCGCTCCGTAAATCTTTCGGCTCGAGCGTCGGGATCCTGAAGAGGGTCTCTTCGCGGCTTAAGCGCTCTGATGGGCGGAGTCCCCATTTTCCTGCGAGGAGATCGTAGATTTTGATCCCAGCCCCGTAAAAAGGGGCTTCCCACCAATGGTAGTTGGGGACAAGAAAGGGGAGATGGCTCACCAAGTGGGGCGCATTCTGGCAGAGCAAACCCCGTTCTTTCAATGCTTCGACTACAAGGGCGATACTTCCCTGTTTGAGATAGCGGAGTCCTCCGTGGATCAATTTGGTGCTGCGGCTAGATGTTCCCTTGGCAAAATCGCATTGCTCTAAAAGAAGCGTCCGGTAGCCTCTGGACGCCGCGTCGACGGCAGCTCCAAGACCTGTTGCGCCCCCGCCAATGATGATGATATCCCAAATATCGGGCGAGCGCTTGCAATATTCGAGCATCTCGTCTCGGTTCATTCTTCCCAATCCATCGACCGTTCTAAAGCCTTTGACCAGATCTTCAAGAGTTTTTCTCCCCGTTTTGGATCCATTTGCGGAATGAATTTCCGGTCCAATTGCCAAAGGGCTGAAATTTCCGACGCCTTTTTCCAGATCCCTACGGCAAGTCCCGCTAAAAATGCAGCGCCAAGGGCGGTGAGTTCCCGGTTTTTAGGACGGAGAACAGATACATTCATAAGATCGGCTTGAAACTGCATGAGCGGATCGCTTGCTGTTGCTCCTCCATCGACTCTGAGCTCGCGTAGTTTCAATTTTGAATCTTGTTCCATCGCTTTCAAAACATCGGCCGCTTGGAATGCGATCGATTCTAAAATCGCCCGTGCGATATGGGCAGCAGTTGTCCCTCGGGAGATTCCGAAAATAGCGCCGCGCGCATGGGGATCCCAGTGAGGCGCCCCCAAACCGGTGAAGGCGGGGACGAAATAGACCCCTCCATTATCGGTAGCGGCAAATGTATCGATCTCGGAGCTTTTTTTGATGATCCCCAGTTGATCTCGAAACCACTGGATCGCAGTCCCTGCATTGAAAACACTTCCTTCCAATGCGTAATGGGTCTCATTTCCCAATTTCACTGCTACGGTTGTCAAGAGTTGATGCTCAGATAAGATCGGCTTTGTTCCTGTATTCATCAAGATGAAGCACCCGGTCCCGTAAGTTGCTTTTGCGCTTCCTGGATTGAGACACCCCTGTCCGAAAAGAGCCGCCTGTTGGTCTCCTGCTATGCCTGCGATCGGGATAGGCGCGGTGAAAACATGTTCAGTTGTCAGCCCATAAACTTCAGAGGAACTTTTGATTGATGGGAGAAGGGGAGAGGGGATGTTCAAGATTTTTAAAAGCTCGTCGTCCCATTTACCTGTATGGATGTTGTAGAGAAGGGTGCGGCTTGCATTCGTCGCATCGGTGATGTGGACTTTTCCTTGGGTCAATTTCCAGACAAGCCATGTATCGATCGTCCCAAAGGCCAACTCCCCATTTTCTGCCCGTTTTCTAGCGCCTGCAACATGGTCGAGGAGCCACCTGATTTTCGTCCCTGAAAAGTAAGGATCGAGAAGGAGCCCTGTTTTTTGTTTGAAAAGAGGCTCCAGCCCTTTTTGCTTCAGTTCTTCGCACAAGGAAGCGGTTCTCCGGTCTTGCCAGACGATTGCATGAAAAATCGGCTCTCCAGTTTTTCGGTCCCAGAGTATCGTCGTCTCCCGTTGATTGGAGATCCCGATAGCAGCGATTTGGGAAGCGTTCACTTTTAATTTTGCCATCGCTTCATTGGCCACCCCGAATTGGGAAGTCCAGATCTCTTCCGCATCGTGTTCGACATAACCAGATTGTGGAAAATATTGTTTGAATTCTTTTTGGGCGATCGAGAGAACATTTCCCTTTGAATCGAAAATCAATGCCCGAGATGAGGTTGTTCCTTGATCCAGTGCTAGAATATAGCTCATAATAGTTCCTATACGGAGAATAAGAAAAGCTTGTCAAAACTTTTCTAAAATGGTAAAGAACTTCTTTTCCAAAAGGGGTAAATTTTGAGCCATCTTTTACATGTTTACGAAACCGATTCAGAAAAGCGGAATGAATTTCTACTGTTGCAGGAAATTCTTCACCGGATTGAAAAAGGGAATTGGGAAGAGCTCAAAGGGCCTCTCATTACCCATCCTGTAGTGCGCGTCGCAGTTACGAGGGAAGGGCAGACTTTGCTCCATTTGGCGGTCATCGCCAACCGGAAAGAGGTCGTCCAGGAACTTAGCCGCGACCCTCATTTGAAGCACCGTCCTAACCGGTTTGGGCTTACTCCTGTGGAGCTTGCCCAGCTTCTCAACAGGAAAGAGATCATCCCCTTGCTGAAAAGCGGATCTCCCTCTTCGATCCAATTTCCCGATCCGAAGTTGGAGTATCTTTCTCATCCTATCTTTGAGAAAGAGGGGATTCTGGGCGAAATCTTGATCAAAACCCAAAAGGCGAAATTAGAAGATCAAATCCCTCCCGAGAAGATCTGGATGGGGGTTTACTTTGATAAAGAGATCCAAAATGGTCTCCATCCCCCTGTCGAGATCCGCCATATCGATGAGGAAGTGGGATTTGGGGTTTTTTCTAAGGGTAAGATCCCCCCGTGCGCCTATGTGGGGGAATATACCGGGATCATCCAAGAGAGGAAAAGGAAACATTTGAAAGATAAAGTCTATTGCGTTCGATATACCGTCTGGGAGTTGGGGCGGAGAAATTTTGTGATCGACGCAGAGCAAAAGGGGAATTTTACCCGGTTCATCAACCATAGCGCAAAGCCAAATCTAGGCCTCCAATCGGTCTATTGGAGGGGACTTCCGCGGATGATTTTCGTCGCCCTCAAGGAAATCCAGGAAGGGACTCAATTGACTTTCGACTACGGCTCATTTTTCTGGAAAGAATGTTGCCAAACGCCCAAAATCATAGAATGATCCTAGAAAAAGAAGGGAAACAGTTAACATTAGAAGAATTTGTTAGAGAGACAGGAGCGCCTTTCCTCTCGCCTCTTGCATTTGCCGACGATGCCGTCTTGCGCGATATCCAAAGCCGATTTACCAAACTTTACAAGAAAGGGGAGATTACGCGGGAGCAGCTTTGGCTTGGCGCCTATTTTAAAAAAGAGATCCTAAGCCAGCCTCTTCCCGATGTTTCGATCCGGTGGATCGACAACCAGCTAGGCTGGGGGGTCTTTGCACTTCGTCCCTTCAGAAAGATGGAATTCATTGCCGAATATGGCGGTAAAGTTAGGAAAAGAGAAAAGATCGATTCGAAAAACAGCTACTGTTTCGAATATGTGGTAGCGCAAGGCCATTCGACCCCCTACAACATCGATGCCGAGACGGGGGGCGGCGTGGCGCGCTACCTCAACCATAGCGGAACTCCCAATTTGCATTCTGCCCTTGCCACCTTCGACAACATAAGCCATGTGATCCTCTACGTCAAACAGCCGATTCAAATAGGCGAGCAGCTTTGCTACGACTATGGCCCCGATTATTGGAAACATCGGCCCCCACCCCTGTATACCGCTCGTAATTAAAAAATCGGTTCTGGCTGCGTCGGTCAGCCACTGTCTTTGAGGCCCACCTGCACCCCACCCCAACGATGATGCATCGTTGAGGACCCCGGCGATAAACTTTTTAAGTTTAGCTGCTTCGGTGCCGGCAGGGACCTGGCTCAAATTCAGGGCGCCTCCTTGCCATAATCCGATTTTTGAATCCCTCTCGGTATAGCCTTTAATTTAGCTACCGTATACATTAGATGAAATTTATGAAAATTTGGGCTTTTCTACTGGTTGTCTTTGGGCTTTCCGCTTCGGTGAATGAGCCGCTTCGGCTCGAGTTGTCGACCGGCTATCGGAATGATCGGTTCCATTGGCATTTGCAGAATCCAGGCGATGGGTCAGAAATCACCTACGCGGAGCTAGATCGGGATATCCAATTTTGGGAAAATGCCTTTGTGCTCAAGAGCATCTATCGGGATCTTACATTTTTCCTTCGAGGATCATACGGGGTCTTTGGCCGCGGCAATGCGTTCCAAAGATATGCTGACTTGAGTTTTGCGACGGATCAGCCCCATTTTCAGTTCATCACTCACGGGTGGTGCGCAGAGGCTAGCGGCTATTTTGGCTATGCGGTCAATTTAACCGACAATCGGACCTACAAAGTGATCCTGATCCCTATTTTGGGCTATGGGGGTTATTTTGAAAAACTCGACCGGAAAGAGGGGAGGCCCAATCCCTATTTTTCCCTCGACGCAGTGGGGGCAAACGAATACACGATGGTCTCTCAAGCAAGGCCGCTCCACATGAGCTGGAACGGCTATTTTATCGGGGCCGCCTTCATCATCGAACCGGGAAATCCGTTAGTCTTGCAGGCAGGCTATTCTTACCATTTTGTCCGCGCTAGGCTCCACACAAAGATCTTGAATGAAGTGACCCTTGGCTCTCCTCCCATCAGCGAAACAGCCTCTAGCTTTTCCGTAAAGGCGACCCAAGGGGGGAATCTAGCTCACACCGGTTGGCTCCAGTTGGATTATAAGTTAGACTGCAATTGGCGGGCAGGGATAGGTGGTTTGATCCATTATTTTTCTACTTCAGTATTTCGGACAACTTTACACACATCCACTGGGAGAAAAGACCAGATGTTCAAGCTCCGCTGGTGCCCTGTTTCCGGCTGGATCCAATTCTCGAGGGATTTATGAATGATCCGCATTCTTATCCGCAGTCGAAGACAAAATGGCCCCCAAAAGATCAGATGGTCATGGGAGTCCATTCCATCTGGGAAGTGCTCAGACATGCCCCTGAACGGCTGATCCGGATCTTTACGGCGAAAGGACATAAACATGAAATCTTAGATGAATGTGAAAAGCGGGGAATTCCGATCGCTTTTGCTAGTCAAGATGAGCTTTCGAAGATGGCCGGCTCCGAGTCCCACCAGTCGCTAGTCGCCCACGTGAAAGGGAGAAAATTTTATGACGCGGCTGAATTCATCGAAGAGCATGACCAAGAGGAAAGAGTCTTTGTCCTGATGGTCGATCAAATTTTCGACCCTCAAAATTTTGGGGCGATCTTGCGCTCGGCCGAATGTTTTGGAGTAAGCGGGGTGGCCTGGTCGAAGAACCGAGGATGCGATCTTACCCCAACGGCAGCCAAATCGAGTTGCGGGGCGAGCGAACTCATTCCTCTAATCCGAATTTCCAATTTAGCCGACTCGGTCGATAAGTTCGAAAAGGGTGGTTATGAAGTAGCAGCAGCTCTCTTAGATCAAGCTTCAGAGAGTGCATTTGAGTTTGAATACGCTCCAAAAAGCGTTTTGATTGTCGGCTCAGAAGGGGAGGGGATCCAGCCTTTGCTTCGAAAGAAAGCGGACCGGTCGATTTACATCCCCATGTCAGGAAAAATCGAATAGCTGAACGTAGCTCATGCCACTTCCGTTCTCCTGGGTTTTAGAAATGAAAAATAAATCAGCAAGGAAAACTCAGAATATAGGATTTGATAGGAGGTAAGCAAATGAGAGTAATCGTTGTAGGCGGACAAGGAACTATTGGTTCTGCTGTCGTAAAGGAACTTGCTCCTCGGCATGAGATTCTTACAGCCGGACGTTCTGGGGCCGATTTCATCTGTGACATAACATCGGAAGACTCGATCCACAACCTGTTCAAGCAGGCAGGAACATTTGATGCCCTTGTCTCAACTGTGGGCACTGTCCATTTCGAAGATTTTTCCCAGATGACAGCAAAAAAATATTACATCGGTATCTATGATAAGCTCATGGGACAGGTTAATCTTGTCCTCATCGGATCAAAATACATCCAAGAAAAAGGTTCTTTTACCCTAACGAGCGGTATTTTGAATCGCGATCCGATCCCGCAAGGTTCTTCCGCGGCGATGGTCAATGGAGCGATTGATGGGTTTGTCAAAGGATCGGCGATCGAACTTCCCTTCGGACAGCGGATTAATGTTGTGAGTCCTACAGTTTTGGAGGAAGCGATGGGAACCTATGCCCCTTATTTTCGTGGCTATGTTCCCGTCCCCGCAGCCAAGGTTGCCCTTGCCTACAGCAAAAGTGTAGAAGGACTTCAAACCGGCCAAGTTTATTCAGTAAATTAATGTGGGTTACGCTTAATCACTTTTTATCCCAATCGGCTGGATGCCCGAGGTAGGAATCAAAGGTATAGATGATCTTTTTGGGGTTGAGAACCGCAATGAAGTTTGTCGTTCTCCCCTTTCCTGTTCCTAGCTCAACAAAGACGCCATCGAGGGTCGCCTGATCGGATGCAAAACGCAATACTTCAGCATCAGAGCTTTAAGAAATGTCAAATAAATCAGCTCAGAATGATACAGGTTCCCTAGATGGCAATTCTGACGGAAATTGACAAGAATTTTTTGTTCTGAGAACCTGCGGTAGATGAAATATCGGACAAAACTTTACCTGTTTTTTTTAGCTGTTTGATGTATCGCAGTGGCCACACCTTCCTCCATCAAGGTTACTGGTGGATATAAAGCCCTTTTTCGAGAGATTCAGTCCAATGCGGTATCCATAGCTGCAACAACAGCTGTACACTTGGACGGGGACCTCGTTGAACAAATCAAAGAACTAGAAGATGAAAAGAAACCCGCCTACCAAGAGGTGCGCCGGTTTCTCCGAAAATCGCGCGATTCCAATAGAAATGATAATATCTATGTAAAATTCATTTACACGACTTATCCTGATCCTAAAGATCCGAAAAAATTCCTCTTTGGAGCGGATGCAGAAGAACTTGAAAAAGATCTATCTCATGCAGGGACAGAAAATCCTGGAGCAACGAAAGACCAGCTTTACGATCACTTAGCACAGCTCTATTCGTATGATAAACTTGAATCTGATCAGTGGGGAACTTGGCTCACTGG